>CAUHFD010000037.1 GCA_959605275.1 uncultured Eubacteriales bacterium
TATTTGCCATTGTAAAGGTTTTTCCCGAACCTGTTACGCCAAGCAAAGTCTGTTCTTTTAGGCCGTTTTCAATGCCTTCTGTCAGTTTTTCGATAGCCTGCGGCTGGTCGCCCGTCGGCTTATAATTTGAATGTAAAACAAATTTATCCGGCACATTCTCACCCTCTCATCATATTTACTATTCGCCAGAAATCAACCAAAAATTCGTGTAAGAATTTCTTGAAATTCAACTCAAAAATGTGACCAAAACAGCATTACACGAATTTTGGTCACAATTTTTTATTTGCATAGCAAAATCAAACTCCATAATTCATTATAAATCAAAACAAAATTAATTGATTTATTATAACACAAAAAGCTCAAAAAGTAAATACAAAGGACAGCGTTAATTCCACTGTCCTTTGCTGATGTCTATGCTATTAAGTTATCGAACGCCTGAGTCACATCTAGGCCACTATAATCAAACACTTTTTCCTTTTCATTAAATTCTCTTGACTTTTCAGGTATTACCTCTTCCATATAGTCTTTCAGTTCACCTGTACCGTCCGCAATTATTTCTTGATTATTGATATAAATATCTGCAGTCACAATTTCTTTTGCATGACCGAGTATTTTAGAAATCGCCTTCAAGTTGAATTCGTTTTTTAATAACAAAGTGGCATAGCTATGCCTTAAATCATGCCATCGAATATCAGGCAAACCATTGTTTTTTAAGATTTCTTTAAAAGGATTGAAATGATATTGCATACTGCGTGGTCGTCCATAGCTTGAACAACAAATATAATTTAAGTCTTGAAAAGATTTACTTCGCCTACTTCTATTTTTCTCGTATTGCTCCCGTGCTTTCAAGATTTCCTCGAAGACAAAGTCCGGTATGTCCAGCACTCTATCACTTGATTGTGTTTTTAACTTTATTTCTTGCTTGGTTTTGGTTTTTGGTGTGAAATCAGTTTCATCACAATTTGCAGCTCTACCCAGTTGTCTTGATATATGTAGTTTTTGACGCACAAAATCAATATCACTGTATTGCAATCCATTAATTTCACTTCTGCGCAATCCCATTAGAACGGCAAAAAGCACTTGCAGATAGATACCAGTACCCCTGCTTGCGTCTATCAATACGATAATTTGATTTAAGTTCAAAGTATGACTTTCTTTTATTGTCCTTGTATGATATGAGTTGTAGAAGTCCACCGAAACATGACCGCTTCGGTTGCCAATGGGCGTTTGGATGCTCTTGATTTGTTTGTGCATCATTATTTTAATGCGAGTGGTTGCTTTGTCCGTAATGTGAGATTTTACCACATGCTTCGGCTTGCCGGATTTGGTTTTTCCCTTTTTATGCAACCGCAACTGAAATCCGAGAAACTCAGAATAATGTCGTTTCAGATTGGTAATGCTTGATTTTTCCTCGCTGATTTCCAAATGAAGCCGGTCGTTTAGCCATTGTTTTGTGGCTTCAAATATCTTTTCGGCGTCACTGCGCTTGCGGCAGAATATTTTGAAATCATCTGCATATCGCACCAAATGACATTCTTTCAGATTGCTTCGCTCACGATAGGCCAAGAAAATCGGACCTTTGTCTGTTTTTCCATTGTCCTTGCGGATAAATGGTCTATTGTGTTTTGGGGGCATTTCTTCCCATTGACTTGCTATCCACCAGTCGAGTTCATTCAAAACAATGTTGGATAACAAAGGGCTTAAAATGCCGCCTTGCGGTACGCCCTTTTCCGGAATGCCAATACCCTACAAGCATACCGATAGGCAAATATCTGAAAACTTGAATGTCTTGGCGAATTTGTTTCCGACCTTGAAAATACCGTCCTCCCATATTGCAGTAATAGGGATATAGTCATGCACCGACTTCGGGACGGTATATTTTTCTTTATATTGCTTGAGCATGGCTTTTAAGGATTTCATCATATCGTTTTCTTTTCCTCCTTGTTAGATTTTTCGATTGCCGCCGAGTAGAGTGTGTCGCATTCAAACTTCACCTTGACAGGTTCGATGAATTTAGACTTTAACCACGCCCATGCAAATTGCTCGGCGGTCATACCGTTATAGGTGATAAAACCGCAGGCGATAAAGGGCGCTGCGGCAAACATACACATCCACGAAAGCGTTTCCACACCGAAAAACGGCTTTAACACAAAGTATAAAAGCACTGCCATTCCGACTCCTATAACAGAAAAAAAGAACTGCCGCATGGACAGTCCGAAAAACATAGATTCCGTGTAATTCCGTATTTCACGGTTGATTTTAATTTCCAAACAAACTCCTCCTCTTATGGTTTTGGGCATAAGAAAAACGCCATCTTTTCAGATGACGTTTACAAAATGTGTTGTTTAATTGTAGGGGACTTTTGCGATTATATTTATAAATGAAAGTTCCCTATATGCGTATTAATCCTTGAGACAACCGATGGGTACTACCAAAACACCGTCAGGTCTTTTGTAACCGTACTGAGTTCCGGTAATGACAATTTTCAAATCCGGTAAGCGTAGTTTAACTTGCTTTTCCTTCAAATTATGCTCTTTCACCAGATTTTCCAATTCCGTCAGATGCTTTGCTCCTTCTTCAATATCGGCACTGCCAAGCTTAAATTCAATCAAAGCATATCTTCCGTCCCGCAAATGAAGGACACAGTCTGCCTCTAGTCCATATCTATCTCGGTAATATGATACTTTACCGCCGTGAGCTGCTGAATACACCTTCAAATCACGAATACAAAGTGTTTCAAAAATGAAACCGAACGTTTTCAGATCAAGATTAAAGTAGTCAGGCTCCACACCGAGCGCCGCCACCACCAACGAGGGATCGACAAATTCTCGCTTATTGGTTGCCTGTATCGCACTTTTTGAACGGATTGCAGGGCACCAAGCTTCCACATCTTGAATGACATATAGCTTTTTTAAGATGTTTATATAGTCGTAATAGGTTGACTCCGATATTTCCGCATTGGCGTTTATATCATTGATAATGGACTGATTGGAAGCGACCGTTGAGATATTACGGGCATATGAACGAAGCAAAAGCCTTGAGGTCGTTTCATTTCTTTTTGAACCGTCCACATTAGACATATCCTCACGGCACAGTCCCTCAAAATAGCTTTGTGATACAAGCAGCTTTGCCTTATCGTTTTTCTTAACAACCGAAGAAGGCCACCCGCCTCTGCAAACAGCAAAAATCAGCCCATCGATTGAAAGTCCGGATTCACAACCGTCATCAAGTGCAGACGGATTATTAAACAAATCCATCAAAGAAACACTGCCGTTAGATTCTCCGGATTCGTATAAACTCATCGGATACATGGGAAGCGTATCAATCCTGCCGGTTCCCGTGTGCATAATGTCGGTTTTGTCAATCGAGTTAGAACCGGTCAAAATATACAAGCCTTCTTCGTTTCTGCGATCTACCGATACACGAACAGCGTCCCAAAGGTTTGGTGCAATCTGCCATTCGTCAATAAGACGTGGATTTTCACCAATAAGCAGATTTGAGGGTTTGATCTTTGCCGTCTCCATATACATATCCCGTTTATCCGGGTCCTGCATTTCAATATAACTTTTAGCAAATTGCTTTGCAGTTGTCGTTTTTCCGCACCATTTTGGACCGACAATATGAACAGCACCGAAAGCTTCAAGTTTCAGTTCAAGCTCACTGTCACATATTCGCTTTATATATTTTAAAGGCATAACACTCACTCTCCTTTGCTTATAGTATACCCGAAAAAACAAACAAAGTCAATTTTGTCAGAGAGATTTGTGTTTTTTCATCGGAGAGATTTGTGGTGTTTCGTCAAAGAGATTTGCGGTGTTTTTGATTACTTAAAAGTTAGGGGTATTTTTCCTAAAGTTCTAATTCTTAACTTCCTGACTTTTTCTCACTCAAACTCCCATTTTGAGTATTACTCATAATCATATTCATCTTCTTCCCAATCAGGATATTGCTCTATTTTCCCTTTTTCTTTGATCACTCTTGGTACAGTTTTTTTGGCTGTTTCTGCTATATTTTGGACTATGATTGTGAACATCCAGTCATCTCCAAAATCATAGTGAAGTGAAAATTTTTGTTTTATCATCAGACCTAACTTATCCAGTTTTACTCTTGTGGATGGTTCGCCTCCTTCCGGATCTGACTGGTAACTGTAATCACTATACATTCTATTGTCCATGCAGAATTCGTATAGGTGTTCATCTATAAAATCAAACGATGACAGAATTATCCTGCATAGATCATCCAGTGAATGCTCTCCGGACATCTCAATCACCCGATAGACCTGCCTTCCTGCTCCGGCAGGAAATACTTTTAGCGTATACTTTTTATTCATTGTGCATCCATCCTATTCTTACGTTTTCAAAAACAGCATGTTAAATTTTCTCTCTGGGTGATAGGTTCGACCTGCCACATATCTCACGTAGGTCGTACCGCCCTTTATAAACCTTCCGATCTTGCCCGGAACCTCCGGTATTTTTATCTCAAAATCCAGATACACGATATACTCTTTTCAGAGTTATTGTTGAGCGCTACTTCTCATTCATTATTATATCGTTTTTCTAAAATCCTTACAAGTGTTTCTCCATAAAAAAACAGTATTTCTGCGGTTTAGCGATGCGTAGTTTAACCCAATTTTTTGAGTGAGAAATCACTCAGGAAGTTCACACTAATTATAGTCCCATTATTTCACGGACAATGCGGTCTGCCATCTTAATTGAGCCGACCAAGACAAGCATATTGAATATCAATTCCCCGATATAGCTCCACACCTGTGTGACCGCTGCTGCGGAAGCGTCAACTACCGGAGGACTTGAAGCAAATACCGAAAAGATAACGCAAGCGAGCACAATGATCGCACCTTCAAGCAGCACGGCGCAGTAACTCTTCAGAAATGTTTTGCCGACATTCTGCGTCGGTTCTCCGGCAAAGGTCGAAAGCGGAACGGGAGCGATTGCCGAATACAGTAGGGTAAGCGCCCAGCGCCTTACCATATTTCTATGGCAGGTTTCCGAACGCTCCCCTCCAAACCGGACGTACACCTCTCGGCGTATCCGGCTTTCCAAGTATTAGTTTAATTTTCCAGTATGCAACTTAACATGGCATACATGACAAAGTGCTAATGTTTTGCGCTTTCTTGCTATCATTTGCACTTCCCATGATTCCTTGCCTTTTAAATCTTTAACTTTACGCACATGGTGAATTTCAATATTATCTGTTTTCACACCACAATACTCACAATGTTGAGCTTTTAGCCTCTCAATTAGACTATTTCGGTTATAATTTGCACTCACCTTTGCAACAGTATCCACTGATGAAGAAGTATTAACACTTCCGGTGTATCTAACTCCTTGATTATAAAAAACTGCTGTTTTGCTTTGTCCCTTTGCCTCATATTGAACACTGAAATCTCCATTATGATAGTATTTCGACATAATCTTTGAAACAGTTGTCCGATATTTACCTGCAAATGTTTTATACATGCTGAATTTCATAACATATACAAAGGAATTTAATACCGTTACATTATGCGCTAATCTATAATAATTGTATAATCCTCTAATTTCCGCATTGTATTGATTTAGAATTTCAAGGTCGTCAAGCCGTAGTAACGCTGGTCTCCTTGTAGGCTTCCAAACTTCCTTATTACCGTGTTGCTTATCATATTTAATCTCTAATGCTCCATAAGAAATAAGACGTTTAATCCATTTTTCCTTTGGAACATAAAGTTTAATTCTTCCGGTATAAGAGCGTTTGGTATTACCATTCTTGTCACGGGTACTGTTTTGATCATTGCTTGCAGTAATGTCATACCCAAGAAAGTGGGCGAAATTATTTCCGTGTGTGATTAAGGTTTTTTCAGCTGACATTTCAAGATTAAGCTCATTTCTGATGAAACATCCAACATCCTCTTTTACCCGTCTGGCATTTTCCTTGTTTCCGATAACTCCAATAAGAAAATCGTCTGCATAGCGAACATAGACCAGTCTTTTATAATTTTCATCCATAGGGTCGCCATACGGTGTTTTTCGGAGCAATTCATTTATCTTTTGAATTTGATTTTTAATCTCTTTGGCTTTTTCAGTGCTAATCTTATCTATATTCCGATTAAGCCATTCTTGTTTTCCACGGCGAATATCCAACGATTTTTTATATACCGGGTTTATTCTCCGTTTATTACCTTTATTAAAAGACTTACTGTATTCTTCCATAAAGACATCAAGTTCATTTAGATATATATTTGCTAAAATAGGGCTGATGATAGAACCTTGTGGGGTTCCGGAGTAAGTGTTTCGATATTCCCAGTTTTCTGTATAGCCTGCTTTGAGAAATTTCCATAGCAGGGCAATAAACTGCTCGTCTTGTATTCGTTTTCTGATAATTTCAATCAATACATGATGGTCAATATTGTCAAAGCAACCTTTAATATCACCTTCAACGAACCATTTGACTCCCGTAAAATTTTGTTTTACATATTGCAATGCGGTATGACAACTCAAATTAGGGCGAAAACCGTGAGATGTTTTACAAAAGGTCGGTTCATATATACTTTCAAGTATCATTCTTACAACCTCTTGTACCAACTTATCCTCAAATGACGGTATGCCAAGGGGTCTCATTTTCCCGTTAGATTTAGGTATATAGACTCTTTTGGCTGAATTCGGATGATAACTGCAATCTTTCATTTTTTCAATGATTGAGTTAATCCTTTTCAAACTCATGCCGTCAACGGTTTTCCCGTCAACTCCTGCTGTCATATTTCCTTGCTTGGCGTAAATACGCTGATATGCAAGCAAGTAAAATTCAGAATTATACAGATTACGATATAATCTTTGATATTGATAATCTGTTTTTGTTGCATTGTTTCTTAAACTTTCCAAAACATTTATTGGATTTCTCATAGTGCCTCACGCACCTTTCCTTTCAATTTTTTGGTAATACTCTGTCGTCCTTCGCCATGTGCAAGGCTTTCCCTTGCTCGGACTACTATGACGACTCCGTTGCCATACTGAATATTCAGACTCAAATAGTCATAGCCGTTAGGCGTTTCAGTTTAGGCAATCTCCGATTAGATAATTGAAAACAGCATTATATGATGTCGGAATGGGTTTTCGTCTTTTTCCATTTACAATGGTTGGCTGTTATGGGTAAAAACACAAAATCGCGTCTATATGTCGCGTTTTGCCATAACATACAGCGAATACAACTATCCTACGCTGTCGGCTCAAATATACCGCCTCAGACTGCCCTTCAAGCAGTTTAGCCTTATTCCTTATTCATATATTTCATCTCGTCATTCAGTCGTGGGCTGATAGTTACCCAACTTATGACTTTGCCGACATGCTACACTCCCCATAAGGTTTCCCCTCCGGATAAGTCGGCTGATGATAGGTTGGAATTGCTCCTCCCTTCTTTTTTACTTTGTCCTATCACCTTGCAATCGGTGGAATTTTCAATTATCCGCGTGCTTGGTTATACCAACGCACTTTCGGACGCACTATAGATTTTGAAAAACCGCCCATATACGCTCATAATCATTATGAAAGACAGCACAGTTATAAACAAGCCGCCGATCAGCGTAACCGCCCACAGCGGAATTGATTCCCAAAAGCCGCAGTTTTAGATTGCGTCAATAATGCTCTTCGGCAGCGCGGTGGCGGAAAATTTCGATATTCCTGAAGCTGACATAATTTTTGAGATAATTCCTTGCACGATCAGCATTAGTTTCAGCAATAGTTCAAGTCCGTAAGTTATAACACCCTTTGCAAGAGCAAAACGTATAAACAGTTTTAGGGCGTGTTCGGGCTTTTTCACTTCCGTAAAGCTGCCGCAGGTTTTTACAACGCCTACAACAAAAAACAGGACGAGCAAAGCATATCCGATAGCCTGCAACGCCCCGTGAATATTTAAGATAACCTTCCATATTGCTCCGCCCTTGAAGCTTTCGGGCGACTGCGTCAGCAATGTCCATATTTCCGCAAACTTCGAGTTCCAAGTGCCAAGCGCATTTTGCAAGTTTTGTACTACCCAGTTATCGGACAAGTTTCATCATTCCTTTCATAGATTTTTCGGGCGGTCCATAAAACCATGCTCCGTCCAGATTTTGCTCAACCCGTAATAAGATTAAGGATTTCTTTTGCAAAGGTAATGACTATACCGCCCGCAACCGTCAAGAAGCCGTTAGCTCTCTGCGACGGATCGTGGGATTTAAGCGAAAGCCCTACCTGTACGATACCGAAGCCTAGCATAATAATCCCGATTGCACGGATAAGTCCGAAAATAAAGTCAGACAGATTGTTGACTACGGTAAGCGGATCTTCACCGGCGGCAAACGTCGTCACAGACATGGCGAACACCATTGCCAATGCAAGGATAACGGTGCAGTAGATTGTAAATTCCTTTCTTCTCTTGCCGGTTATTGGGAGCTTAACGGTGTTCTTTTTGAGAACTGTTTTCTTCATGGTTCTTTTCCTCCAATTCTTCTTTTTTTAAGATTTCTTCGATTTCTTCTTCGGTCAGGATAGCGAAGTCACCGACCTCATCTGTCAGCTCAAACGGATCAAGCTTCAGAACCTCGCTGTCAAACTGTACGCTGCCGATACTGTAATTTGGCCGTGTATGGTCGTAAGGTTCAGCTCCGCCGTCTGCCGACAACTTAATATTCGGGTGTTTCAAAATATCGTATTTCAGATCCATAATCGGTCGTTCACCTCGGATAAAAAACAACGCATATTTGTTATCGAGCATACGCACCTCATCAGGCGTCATAAGCTCACGGCCGGTTATCTGCCAGTTGGTAGAATAGTTACCGTTACGCCCCTTTGACTGACCGTAGGTATTCATATCAATGGTTTCTTTGCCGAGTAATTTTGAGACATATTCGTGGGTGGACTGTTCGTTACCGCCGAGATATAGGAACTCATCGCAGTTGCCCACAATAGATTCCCATTCCTTTTCAAACAGCTTTTTAAGCTGCGCCAAGTTCTGAATAATGATCGACACGGATATTTCACGGCTTCGCATTGTGGAAAGTAGTTTATCAAACTCATCCGGCAATGCTACATTAGTGACATACGCATAAAGATGACATCACCGCAAAAGAAAAGTGTCACTCACAGAAAGTGACACTTTACCGGCTGAAAAGGGAATTATGCTGAAGCGGCTTCATCACTCTGCATTTCTTCCTTAACGGCAGCAATTCTCTTTTCCATCTTTGCGTTCTCACGTTTCTTTGCGGCAGTCAGCACCTCGCCGGATTTGTAGTAGGTGGTAGAACCGTAGTCCACCAGCTTTACCACGCCGATATAACGGTAATAAACATCAATCTGCTGTCGCATAATGCCGTCAACGGCTCTCGGCTCATACACCACTATTTTTTCCACCAGCATATTGAGGATTTCAGGCGTCAGTTCGGAAATGTCTCCGTTGCGTTCCCAAAGGTCTGCAAACTGCTCTGCATCACTGTGGATTTCACACACAGCGGCGGTTTCGCTTTCCAGCTTTCCTTTTTCGGCAAGTATGCTTTCCTGTTCCTGCTGATATTTACTGAGCAGACGGACAAAGTTAGTTTCATTGATTTTCCCCGAAATATTGTCCTCATACAGCTTGTCCACAAGGCGGTTGACCTCCTCCAAACGCTTGCAGACTCGCTTGTACTGTGCGTCTTTCATGTTCAGAGCCTTACCCTCGTTCTTTGTCTTGTTCTTTATCAGCAGGTCAATCAGCTTCGCCTTGTCCTTTTTAACGGAAGAAAACAATTCCTGTATATCGGCAAGCATTGCCGCCGTTAAGTCCTCCTCAAAAATTTTGTGTTGGGTGCATTTATGACTGCCGTAGGTAGCATAAGTTCCGCAGACATAAATCATATGGGCACTGTTGGAGCCGTATTTTCTGCGGCTCAGTGCCTTTCCGCAGTCAGCGCATTTGAGAAGTCCGGAAAAGATATTCAAATCGTCTTTCAGCGTTTTCTTGTATTCTCTGCGCTTAACGGCAATCAGCTCATTTGCCCTTTCCCAAGTCTCTCGTGATACAATAGGCTCATGGGTATTTTCTACCGTTATCCAGTCAGATTCATCTGTCTTGAAGTGTTTTTTTGTCTTGAAAACCGTATCGGATTTGCAGAGAACACAGTCGCCGCAGTACACACGGTTTCGAATCAAAAGACGAAGCGTATCGGGTCTCCAGATATACTTGGATTCTTCATCGGGAAACATATGGGATTTGTCCTCAATGCCCCTGATGTGCATATACCAGGAAGGCACCGGCACTTTGGTTTCCCTCAGGTAATCACGGATATGGTGATTGCCCCAGCCCTTCAACACAAGGTTGTAAATCTTGACCACCACCGGTGCGGTTTCCGGGTCAGGGATAAGATGATTGTGATCGTCCGGGTATTTTAGATACCCAAACGGCGCAGTTTTGGAATGATACTTTCCGTCTTTAGCTCTGGAACGGAAGGCGGCTTTTATTTTCCTTGAAGTATCACGGCTGTAAAACTCGTTGATTACATTTTTCAGTGCCGCATAGTCGGTGCTTTGACTGTTCAGGGTATCAATTCCGTCGTTTAATGCGATAAAACGCACCTTTTTAGACGGAAAATACAATTCCTGATACTGCCCGACAACAATATGGTCACGACCGAAACGGCTTAAATCCTTAACAACGACCACACCGATTTTACCGGTCGCAACATCATCAATCATTCGCTGAAAGTCCGGTCTGTCAAAGTTCAAACCCGAATACCCGTCATCCACATAAATCTCGTAGGGTATCAGTCCGTTCTCCTGTGCATAGCGCACAAGCATGGATTTTTGCGTTTCAATGGACAGGCTCTCACCCTGTCTTTCATCGTCTTTGGAAAGCCTGCAATAAAGTGCTGTCTTCTTAAGCTGCTGTGTCATCTTCTTTTCCTCCTGAAATCATCTTTATACTGTCATTGTAGTGCTGTTTTTTGCGGTTTGCGAATGTGCCGTCTGATGACTTCGCTGTGCTTTTGCTCTGAAAAAGCCAGCCGTAAACCTCCGCCGCAAGCTCCTCAAGCGGCTTTTCACCAACGGGAACTCGCTGAATATCTATCACAGGTCTGTTGCTGTTTCTGTTCATCTTAAAACCTCCTTTATAATAATCAGCCGTTATCGGCTGTCTCTGTTTCTCTGTCTTTTCAGGTAAAGCGCATAGTGTTCCAATGCCTTTACGATATAATCTTCCATCTGCTTGTAGGTGGTGTTCGGCTTGAAATACTGCCGTACTCTGTCGGTCGGTATCTTTAAAACCTCCACCTGATTGCCCTTGACCTCGGTCATAATCTCGAATATCTTATCCATTGTCAGCAATCCGTCATTACTCAGTTTTCGCATTCTGACCGACTGAGAAAGAGAGGGGGTGCAGTCCTCGCTTTCTATGGTTTCGATTAAGTTCCTTTGTTCTTCGGGCATTAAATAGGAAAGCTCCACCGCAGGAGTCAGGGCAATGCGCCCCTCGTCCACCAAGTCAAGCAAAGGTTTTTCCAAATAAGTCAGTCGGATATATCTCTGCACCTGTGTTTTACTGTCCGAAGAAGAATCGGCAAGCACCTGAACGGAGGTTAACTTCTGACCAACTTGGTCAGAAGTCCGCCCCTGATGTTTCATTGCCTCCAGCTTCATCTTGTAGGCAAATCCTTTTTCGGAGGGTAACAGCCCCTCACGATGAAGATTGTAGGCTAAGACCATAGCGCCTTGCCGTGTTACCACGGCAGGTTTCCATGGCCTCGCCCCGAAACCGTACGTACACCTCTCGGTGTATACGGCTTCCCATCTATTATAGTCTTTCAGTTATTTGTGATTTTGGAAAAACAGTCCGGGCAGACTGCAAGCGTTTTCCGACGCTTCGCCAACATGATTTTGTTCCAGGCAGTATCCGGCTCAATTGATTTGAGGGTCTTGATATGGTGCATACGAATATCGTCCGTATTGCATCCGCAAAGCTCGCAAATCCCTCGCTTG
The DNA here is from genome assembly GCA_959605275.1 of uncultured Eubacteriales bacterium. Classification (GTDB taxonomy): domain Bacteria; phylum Bacillota; class Clostridia; order Oscillospirales; family Ruminococcaceae; genus HGM13222. The sequence continues at coordinate 11,979 of CAUHFD010000037.1, forward strand.
ATTCTGGTGCGCAAATAATTGGAGTTGTCGTATTTTACGTAGGGCGGCAGCAAGTCGGGATCAAATCCAGAAAGATAGGACTTCCGTTTGAAGCCATCGTGGTAAAATTCACAGAGCTTTGGGCCTGATTTGGTTGCGTAAGGAACGCAGAACAGTCCGTTTATCCGGTATTTTCGTTGGATTTTCTGGACGCTCTTGTGATATTTCAGCCCAAAAGTCTTGTACATACTGTATTCCAGAATGAAAGCGAAGTTTTTGATGACGGTGGCGTTGTTGGCGATGGAATAATAATTGTACATTCCCCTGATTTCGGCATTAACTGTGGAGACTATTTCCACATCTGTTATGTGAACCATGCTGCCTCTGTGGGCGGAGTCCCAAACTTCATTTTCATCGGCATCATACCGTATTTTCAGCGCACCGTAATCCATGAGCTTCTTTTGCCACTTATCTCTGGGGGCATACAGCTTAATGACTCCTGTATGCGTCTTTCTCAGTTGATGCTTTTTATCGTACATCAGTGCCGAGTGACGGGATGTGGTAATGTCATAGCCCAGGAAACGAGCCTTATCCTTACTGTGCGTGATTTTGGTCTTGGTGTCGGACATTTCCAGATGGAGGGAGGATTCCAGAAAAACACGGAATTTCTCCTTAATTTCTTCAGCATCTGTCTGGGAACCAATGATCCCGACGATGAAATCGTCTGCATACCGACAATAGACTAACCGCTTATAATTATGGTTACAGGCTTCTTTACTGGGAACACTGTGCAGCTTGGCAACGGCTTGCTTTTGCAGCTTGAGTGCTGCTTTTCGTTCCTCTTCTGTCCAGTTGTCCCAGTATTTGCGATTCCGATTGCGGATATAGAACAGCTTGCTTGCGGCCCTGCCATATTCCGTGCTTCCTTTATCGCTGCCGGTGTCGAAGCTGCTTTTCAGGTTTTCGGCAAAATCATCCAACTTGGACAAATAGATGTTTGCCAGAACCGAGCTCACGCCTGAACCCTGGGGTGTCCCGGAGTAGGTACAGTTATATACCCATTGCTCCATGTACCCTGCTTTCAGCATTTTCCACATAAGCGCGATAAAGTTCTCGTCCTCGATTCGCTCCCGAAGGATGTCCACCAAAACATGGTGGTCAAAGCTGTCGAAGCAGGCATGGATATCACCCTCTACAAACCATGTCACACCTGTGAACTGGGTCTGTATCTGCTGGAGTGCAGTATGGCAGCTTCTTTTAGGGCGAAATCCATGTGAAGATTTGGAGAAAGTGGGTTCATAGATGCTCTCCAGAATCATTCTGGTGACCTCCTGTACCAACTTGTCCTCCGTTGACGGGATACCCAGCGGACGTTTTTTCGTGCTGTTTTTCTTTTCGATATACACACGCCGTGCCGGATTCGGTTGATAGCTGAAATCCTTTAGACTGTCGATGAGAGCGTTGATTCTCTTTTCGCTCATGCCGTCCAGACTTTTGCCATCTACGCCGGGTGTCATACTTCCCTGTGATTTGCTGATATTTTTGTACGCAAGGAAGTAGAACTCTGGGTTATACAGATTTCTGTACAACCGTTTGAATTTGTACTGCTTGTTTTTGGCTTGTTCTGAAAGACTTTTCAATACTTTTACCGGTTCTCTCAATGTCTCACACATCCTTCCTGTTTCAGTATTGAAGAATAGACTGCCGTCCTTCGCCATGTGGGCGTGATTATTCGCTTCCGGTTTTACGGCGATCCCTGTCTATCCAGGGTCCTCGGACTACTACGACGGCTCCGTTACCATGCTGAATTTTCAGCGTCATCTCTCTCGCTTTTTACACTTGAGATTTATCCCCTTTCGGCATTACGCATAGCCAAAACTGGCATTTCAGTTTAGGTAATCCCCGTTTAGGTCATTACGATGAGTTGTACTGTTTTCGGTATGGGAATTTCGCCATTTTCCGCTTCCTGCGGACAGCTTGTGCAGGTTATTGCGCAGATTGCAGACAGCAAAATACAATCTGCCAACACACTGCCGTATCATTTTCCATTTCGGCAGGGAGATGGTTAGCTCCAGCTTCTGGCTTTCCTTTAAGCAGTATAGCCTTCATCCTTATACAGTACCTTTCGCCTCGGCACTCAGTCGCAGCTTGGAAACTTCACTGACTTGTGCCTTTACAAACGTGCTGTTGTCCCCGTTGTGTTTCCACGCGAGGTTAGTTGTTGGCGATGAGATGTGCATTTGCACGGCATAACTTTTCTCATTGCTTTCTCAGGGCAATATCAATAATGACCCACGCCACTCAGGTGCCCAACCTGTGTGACTTACGGGCGCACTGAATCAACCATTAAAATAATGGCTTCATCACGGCTAACCTCAACAACCTCGCAACGCAAGGTTTCAAGTCCGAGCCGTTCGGAGGCGTGCTTTCTTCGGTGTCCCGAAATCATCTCATATCTGCCGTCGTCCTTTTTCCGCACCATTGCCGGAGTGATAACGCCCCGTTCGTTGATGCTTCCATAAGGTTTTGCATATCCTCATCATCAAGAACACGGTAAGGGTGGTCGGGGAAATCATCAATTTCTGACAGCGGAATATCAAAGATTTTTGGGAGCTTGTTTTCGGCTCGCTCCTTGTCGTTCATAAACAGCTCATCGAGAGCCGTCATCCCTAAATCGAGCTTTTTCACGCGCGGCAATCTCCAGCACCTCCTTCGTCAAGTTTCGGTATGCGTCCGCAACCTTGCATTTGCTGTCGTAGGCAAAAATGCTTTTTCCCTCCATATTGGCTTCGGTCACTCGCACAGATGCCGGGATAAAGGTGTCAAACACATTGATCTTCATTCCGAATGTTTCTCGCATTGATTCAATAACCGATCTGTCATTTACGGTTCGTGCATCTACCATAGTAAAGAGAATACCGTCGATTTTAAGGTCAGGATTTATCCCTCGTTTGACCTGTGAATAGGTTTGCAAAAGCAAATCAAGACCTTTGGTAGATAATATCCTCGGCTGCGATGGAACAATGATACTGTCCGCCGCAACAAATGCGTTGATTGGCAGAAGTCCGAGCGACGGGGTACAGTCGATGAGGACATAGTCATAATTCTTCTTGATTTGATTAACATATGTCCTCATAATGCACTCACGGCTCATCACCGTAAACAGATAGCTTTCGATACCGGACAGTTCTACATTACAGGGCATAAGGTCAATGCCTTCCGAACAATGGATAATACCGAAATCATCTTCAAAGGGTTTGTTGTCGATAACATTCCCCATAACCGTCGCAAGGGAAATGTCCAGCTCATCCGGTCGCTTAATGCCGAGACTGATCGACAGCGAACCCTGCGGATCAGCGTCGATAAGCAAAACCTTTTTACCGGCGTTATGAAGTCCGACGCCAAGATTCAGTGCCGTGGTCGATTTGCCTGTGCCTCCTTTCTGATTTTCGATTGCAATTACTTTGCAGTTCACATTAAATGCTCCTTTCCTTTTTATTTGAATCTATTATGATCCACCTAAACATATAAATCATTTTTATATGCTTAGGTCGTACATCCTATTTGTTCTCAACACCCCGGATGTTAAGGGAACAACACAGACGGCTGTTGCAAGCAGCCTCATGGGAGTCTCACCCTCGCCCCTTCTTTATGGACCGACCGCGAATTACGGAAGTATCATTATCCCCTGTAACCGTCATCGCCTTCTTGTCTGCCGTCAAGTCACAAAGTGTAAGTTTAATCGCTCCTTTCCATACGGAAGATTATGGCGCACTCACTTTACGGCTCGGATTACAGGTAACGTGCCTGTGTGCTGTATATTCAATTTTCAAGGATCTCGGAAATTGCTTTCCTCACCTAACGTCAAAAATCGAGAAAAATATGCATAGTTTTCAAAAAATTTTTTTAAAAATATTTTTACACAAAAAAACGAAAAAAGATGAAGTCTGATTTTATGAATCAAGCTTCACCTTTAAACCTTTTATACAAAATAAAAAAGCTCTAACTCGTTTTAACGAATTAGAGCCTAAGACTAATATTCTACTTTTTGCATTACACGAATTTAGGTCACAAATTTATTAGATTTATGCTGTTTTACGGTGTGTTATTTAGCATTTCTATGTCCCCGAAACCCGCATAAAATCGAGGCTCCCATAAGGACACTTTCAAAAAGCAACCGATTGAGAGGCACGAAGTCCGCAGATTGTTGAATCTGCGGACTTCGCTGTATCTATCAACCTTTTTACGAACGACAAGGTAGGCGAGCATTATCTTTTCTGCCATTCATCTATACTGCTCACATTGCCTTGTATTATGAGCAAAATGGAAAATTTCATTGCCGTACAGGAAAAGACGGATGGGATTATCGGAAAATTCCTGTACTATTCAACCTCAAACATTTTAATGAAACGGTCGAAATTCATCGAGATCGGTCAATCTTTCGGACTGTCGAAATTCAAACCGGCCAAAGAATCCAAGTCCAGAATTTACCGGACGGCAACCACGGCGATCAAAGACCGCATTCAGGTAAAAGACGGAAGCGGCACGCAGGTGTATCGCATCTACTGCCGTGACAACAAAAAAGAGGACGCAACGCATATTTACCGGGAGCTTGTCAAGGAAACGCTGAATTCCAGAACGAATGAATACAAGAAGCTGGCGAATATTAACCGTTCTTTGAAAATACAAAGCATTTAGATTTGGCATATTTATCGTTTGCCATTTAGGTTTCCTCCAATCAATTGTTTTGAAATTTGCAAAACGATTGACACGAAGGACTGCGGCAGCCGACGGTGAAGAAAAGCAGAGAAATCAAAACCACCGGTTCAACCGGTGGTTTGCTCCACCCCTTTTAGGGGTTAATGCTGGCTTAGCCCCTAAAAGGGGCACTGAAAGTTTAGCACCGCAT
>CAUHFD010000038.1 GCA_959605275.1 uncultured Eubacteriales bacterium
TTTCAATTTTTTCCTGCAAGTTCATGCTGCATCCGGGAGATTGCTCTCCGTCTCGCAGGGTAGTGTCGAATACTTTGATTTGCTTAGCCATAATCCTTAAACTCCATTCTGTATATATTTAGGAAACTGCTTTCAAAGAAAGCAAGACAAATTGCGCCTGTTTTTTGCCAATTGGAAAGTGTCCGAGAAAATAAAAAACGCTTTCGTCTCTGAATTTAAGAGACGAAAGCGTAATCTTACACTCCGCGGTACCACTCTGATTGGCATTGATACAATGCCCGCTTTATACATATCTGACAATATGTTCCTCAAGATAACGGCGAGGGAGTCCGGTCACACCTACTGTTAGTTCAGCTGACTGCTCAAGGGCGAGTTATAACAAACAAATCCCATCGTCTTACACCGACCGACGACTCTCTGTGGGCGATTTTATCTGCTTTTTTCCCTGTCAACGCATTTGTTTTCCTATCGTTTTCTATATCATATCCGATTTATATTTATTTGTCAAGTGCTTTTTCATATTTTTAGCAAAACACGGAACCGTCTTTGCATAACACATTGGTTCGAAGAACGCGAAATTCCGAAAGCAAAATATCAGTGCGATTTGAAAATTCATCAAAAAGCAGGGAAGGATTATAATTTTTTTCGGTTCCGGCAGGAAATCTCATTTCTAGTTGCACAAAATCCCCGTTGACGGAGATGCTCATCAAAGCGATGTCCGGCTTCAGGTCAACCGTCCGCTCACCGCGTTTGGATTTTTTTACCACCTCGATACTGTCAGACGCATAGAAAGACTCAAACAGATGGTATAATCGGTCGGAAGCGCATTTCTCCGCTTTTATGTTGATGGTATAATCCGCATATGCAATATCGGTTGGTTTTCGCTGAGGCTCTGCAATTTTGGTCACTGAAATGCCCTCCGGCATATTTTGATTGAGAATATCCAAAACTTCCTGAAAATCCATTTCTTTGGTGAGTCTAAAATCCATGGATTCAAAGTCACTTTCATATCCTAGCGACAGAGGTAGCGCAAAAGTCAGATAGATATGAGGATTAAAGCCCTCGGTATACCACACCGGAAGCCCTGCCCGCTTCAAAACGCGCTGCATCAGACGGTTGATGTCCAAATGAGAGATGTATTTCGCCCGCCCCTTTTTTTGATAAAACATACGGATGTTTTTGAAATTATCCAAAGCAAGCACCTCCGATCAGCTTGTTGGCGCCACAGCCCGCGCACTGTTCCCGACAATTTTTTGTTACCGCCGCGGCATATGCTTTTTCGCATTCCCGCTTTAAAAACGCCTTGCTGATGCCGTAGTCCAGATGATCCCAAGGCAGGATCTCATCAAAGCCGCGTTTGCGGTTGGCATAGAATTCGGGTGTCAGTCCGCATTGTGCTATTGCTTCCATCCATAGGTCGTAATGAAAGTGTTCCTCCCAGCCGTCCAGTTTGCAGCCTTTTTTCCATGCTTTGAAGATGACTTCACCAAGACGGCGATCGCCTCTTGCTAAAATCGCTTCCAGAACACTGGTATGCATTTCGTGATATTTGCAGGAGATCTTTTTGGTCGTTATGGTGTCCAGCAGATGCTTTTGCTTTGTGGCGATCATTTCCATGGTATCCTGCGGCTCCCATTGGAACGGCGTAAACGGCTTGGGAACAAAAGTAGAAACGCTGACGGTAACATTGACGCCTTTGCCTTTCGGCTTTCCCGGAAGGTTATAATACAGGTTGACCACCTTTTGCGCTAATTCGATAATCCCTTCGATATCTTCCATGGTTTCGGTGGGAAGTCCTAACATAAAATATAGCTTGACAGAGGTGTATCCGCCTTCAAATGCGATTTTGCAGGAGGACATCACTTCGTCTTCGCTGATATTCTTGTTTATCACATCCCGTAAACGTTGCGTCCCTGCTTCGGGTGCAAACGTTAAGCCGCTTTTGCGAACGGTTTTTATTTTGTTTAACAATTCCTCTGAAAAGTTATCAATACGTAAAGAGGGAAGCGTCATATTTATTTTGTTTTGTTCGGTATAAGAAAGCATTTCTTCCAGCATCGGCTCGATCTGGGAGTAGTCGCTGGTACTGAGCGAAGAAAGCGATATTTCTTCATACCCCGTGGTATCACAAAGACTTTTTCCTTGACTGCATAAGGTGTCGCTGCTTTTTTCTCTCAAAGGACGGTATATAAATCCGGCTTGGCAGAAACGACATCCCCGGATGCAGCCTCGCATAACCTCTACAATAGCGCGGTCGTGGACGGTATCAATGAACGGCACAACGAAATTTTTCGGATAATAGGATTGATTCATGTCCTTCATGATCCGCTTTTTAATAACAGCAGGTGCACCGTTTGTCGGCGTAATTGCGGCAACAGTGCCGTCTTGATGATAACTCACCTGATACAATGAGGGAACATATACACCTTCAATTTGTGCGGCTTGTTTTAGAAAATCCGCTTTTGTCTGTCCGCCTTTTTTGCAGATTTTGTATAGGTCGATGATTTCACCCAACACTTCTTCGCCCTCGCCGAGGGTAATCAAGTCTACAAAATCAGCAATCGGTTCGGGGTTACAGGCGCATGGTCCGCCTGCGATAACTAAAGGATCATTCTCTCCGCGTTCTTTTGCACGGACGGGGATTTTTCCGAGATCAAGCATATTTAATATATTGGTGAAAGAAAGTTCATATTGCAAGGTGAAACCGACAAAATCAAATTCCTGCAACGGAGAAAAACTTTCTAACCCATACAATGGGATATCATGGCTGCGCAGTTGTTCCTCAAAGTCGGTTTCAGGCGCAAAAACCCGCTCGCACCAGGTGTCTTGCCGATCATTGAGCAGGGAATATAAAATTTTCATTCCTAAGTGCGACATGCCGATCTCATAGGTGTCAGGAAAGCAAAAAGCAAACCGAACATCGATGCTGTCCTTTTCCTTGATAACACTGTTGAGTTCTCCGCCGACATATCTTGCCGGTTTTTGTACTTTCATCAGAATCGGTTCCAATTGTTCTTTTAACATCATCATTCTCATTTCTTAAAATTTATATATTCTCTTCATTCTGTTAGCTTGTTCAAAATCCGAATAGAGCAACTTGCAGATATTCTTTATCATACAATAAAAAGCGAATTCCGTCAATTAGTAGAATATTGTAAATTTCAGAAGATAAAATCGGATTGTTTTTGAAAAAAATGCTTGACAAACGGATTTCGTGCTGTTATACTAAACAAGTAAAACAAAGCAGAACTGCCGTTCTCACCCATGCACTGTCGATAGACATGCCGCATAGGTCAATATTTTGAGCAATGTGTTTTTATGGAATGCATCTGTTTTTGAGTATTGAGCGTGGACGGTCTTTGTCCGCGCTTTTGTTATTTTAACTTTGAATCGGCTGTTTTGCAGCTATGAATTACAATGGGAGGTGCTTTACCATTAGCCAAAAAGAATTGCTTATCAACGAGGAAATCCGTGACAAGGAAGTGCGTTGTATTGACGCCGACGGTGCTCAGCTGGGGATTATTTCTGTCAAGGAAGCAATGCAGATTGCAACTGAAAAGAATCTGGATCTCGTGAAAATTGCTCCGCAGGCTACTCCGCCTGTATGCCGTATTATGGATTACGGTAAGTATCGTTTTGAGCAGGCAAAACGGGAAAAAGAAGCCAGAAAAAATCAAAAAACAGTTGATGTGAAAGAAATCAGAATGTCGCTGAATATTGATACGCATGACTTCGAAACAAAGGTAAATCATGCAGTCAAGTTTTTACAGGGCGGCGATAAAGTAAAGGTTTCTGTCCGTTTTCGGGGCCGTGAGATGGCGCACACCAATCTGGGTACCGCATTGCTTGAGCGATTTAAAGACGCTGTGAGTGAAGTCGGCTCTGTGGAAAAAGCGCCGAAGCTGGAAGGCAGAAGCTTGGCTATGTTTGTTTCAGCAAAAGCCGCAAAGTAAAAAATTAGGAGGAATTTGGATATGCCAAAGATCAAAACACACAGTGGTGCGAAAAAACGTTTCAACCTGACAAAAACCGGTAAGGTAAAACGCGGACACGCATACAAGTCTCACATTCTTAACAAGAAAAGCACAAAACGTAAAAGAGGTCTGCGTAAAATTGGTTATGCCGATGTGACTAATGTTGCAGCTGTTAAGAAACTCATCCCATATAAATAAAATATGAGAAAGTTGCTGAATCAAACGGTAACTGTATAATAACCAATTTGGAGGTATATAATTATGGCTCGTGTAAAAGGCGCGATGATGACTCGTAAGAGAAGAAATAAAGTATTGAAATTAGCCAGCGGATATTTTGGAAGCAAAAGCAAATTGTTCCGTACCGCAAAACAGGCTGTTATGAAATCCGGTAATTATGCTTATATCGGAAGAAAACAGAAAAAGCGTAACTTCAGAAGCCTCTGGATCACCAGAATTTCTGCAGGCTGCAAAATGAACGGAATGAATTATTCCACTTTCATGAACGGTCTGAAAAAAGCCGGAATTACCATGAACCGCAAAATGCTTTCTGAGATTGCTATCAATGACTCTGCTGCATTTACTGCGATCTGCGAAAAAGCAAAAGCTGCGCTCAACTAAGTGAAGATACACGCTCGTGCCGTTTTCGGTGCGGGCGTCTTGTCTTATTCAAAACAGCTTTTCTTTTTATAGCGCTGCATCGGAGAGCACAAAAGAAAAATAAAAAAAACGGTTTGATGAAAACAAGCAGGCAGGCGCATTATGCGATATTTTTAACCATATACCGACGAGATAGGAAGGGAGGAGCACAAGTGTTATTGATCACCAGCCGGGAGAATGCACATATCAAAGAATATTGTAAACTGAGATCCTCCAAAAAGCAACGGGATATGCAAAATTCTTTTGTGCTTGAGGGGCTGAAGTTAACGCTGGAAGCATATGATAACGAGGTAAGCATTGAAAAAGTTTTTTTAACGGAGCGGGTGCTGAAAAAGTATCAGGAAAAACTTTTTGAGTTGCTTAACAGCGGGATCACTGTTTTGCAAATTACCGATGAGGTGGCAAAAAAAATGTCCGACACCGAATCAACCCAGGGAATCTTTGCACAATGCAGCAAGCTTGACAAATTTTTATCACCGGATACAATAGAAGATAATGGCATTTATTTGGCATTGTCGGATTTACAGGATCCGGGCAACATTGGCACGATCATTCGTACAGCAGAAGCAATCGGCATAAAAGGTTTGCTTTTAAGCGAAAATTGCTGCGATATTTATAATCCTAAAGTAGTACGGGCTTCTATGGGCTCGGTTTTTCGGGTGCCGTTTCTGATTTCCGATGATTTTTGCAGGGATTTAAGAAAGTTTTCCGATAAAGGGATCGTTTCTTATGCAACGGTACTTGACAGTGAGGCTAGGTCTATTACTCAGATTGGTTTCGGCGGCAGAGGTATTGCGGTAATCGGAAATGAAGGAAACGGATTGAGTCCGGAGGTTGTTTCCTGCTGCGATGAAAAAATTACGATTAAAATGAGAGGAAACACCGAATCATTAAATGCAGCAATGGCAGCCGGTATTATCATGTGGCAAATGCAGTTGTAAAAATTTCAAAAAGGAATGGTGATGAATATGTCGGATTTAAAGTATTGGATTTGGCTGTCGGAATTATTTTCACATGGCTCTGATAAACCAAATGCGCTGTTAGATGAGTTTGATACGCCCGAACGTATTTTTCATGCCACCGAAGAGGAACTGGCTCGAACGGAGATATTGAGCAAAGATGATATTGCCAGGGTGGTACGTCATAGCCTGGACAGAAGCGAATATATCGAAAAAGAATGCGAAAAATTAAAAATTTCTATTGTAGTTCAGAATGATTCCCGATATCCGAGGAGACTGAAACGCATATATGGCGCGCCGGTTCTTCTGTATGTTTACGGTGATATATCCGGTATTGATGAAGAGGTGGTAATCGGCGTTGTCGGCACAAGAGAACCTTCCAATTACGGCACTGAGGTAACCAATCAGCTTTGTTATGAGCTTGCGAATTCCGGTGTGATTATTGTAAGCGGCTGCGCAGTCGGCATAGATGCCAGCGCGCATCTTGGTGCAGTAAAAGCAGGCGGCAGGACGATTGCCGTTCTGGGTTGTGGATTAGATGTCAATTATCCGGCTGCCAATCATCAGTTAAAACGTCAGATCCTGTTGGGAGGCGGTGCGCTTATCAGCGAGCTGCCGCCCGGTACCACGGTAAACGGTCATTACTTTCCGACCAGAAATCGGATTATTGCAGGATTAAGTCTAGGAGTGTTGGTTACCGAAGCACCACTTCGCAGCGGTTCGATTATCAGTCTGAACCACGCGTTGGAACAGGGCAGGGATACTTTTTGTATACCGCCTCATGATATTTATGACGCCCGTTTTCGCGGCGTCGTGATTCCGCTGCGTGATTATGCAAAAGCCGTTTATGATGCAAATGACATTTTATTTGAATATTACAATGAATATTCGCATAAACTTACAGCTGATAAGATAGTCGGAGAATATATGCGCCAAATCTCAGATGATAAATCACAGCTGAAAAAAGTGGCGGATGAATCGGCATATCGAATCAATGATTCTGCCGCAGCAGAAGAAAAAGAATCTCCGGACGGCGTATCACTGGGATTAACGGGCAACAAACTGACAGTATATAATGTGCTTGAAACAGAGCCGCAATATATTAATGAAATCACCGCTAAGGCGGATATGCCGCTGCAAACGGTACTGTCCACGATTACCGAACTGGAAATAGACGGTTTCGCGGTCTCTTATTCCGGGCAGCGATATGGCAAAGCAAAACAATAAACAAAGGAGTAATGTCTTTCAGAACGGGGAAAGGCTGAAAAACAGATGGCGAATTTAGTAATTGTTGAGTCACCGACAAAAATCAAAGGTATCAAGAAATATTTAGGCAGAAACTATGAAGTGGTTGCTACAAAAGGACATATCCGTGATTTGCCGAAGAGCAAATTCGGTATCGATATTGAAAATGACTTTGAACCGAAATATATCAATGTGGTTGGTAAGGGAGACGTCATTAAGGATCTGAAGAAACAGGCAAAAAAATGCAGCAAAGTTTATTTGGCAACCGACCCTGATAGAGAAGGCGAAGCGATTTCGTGGCATCTTGCCCATATCTTAGGATTATCGCTGGAGGATGCAAACCGAGTTACCTTTAATGAAATCACAAAAACCGGTGTAAAAGCAGGGATGAGTGAGCCGCGTAAAATCAATCTTGATTTGGTAGATGCACAGCAGGCGCGCCGGGTGCTTGATCGGGTGGTCGGTTATCAGCTCAGTCCGTTTTTATGGAAAAAAGTACGTTCCGGATTGTCAGCAGGGCGGGTGCAGTCGGTTGCAGTACGCATTATTGTAGACAGAGAAGAAGAAATTCGGAATTTCGTGGAAGAAGAATACTGGACGATTGACGCGCTGTTTTCTGCTAAAGATTCCGCTAAGCCGTTTCCGGCAAAATTTTACGGAACGGAAAAGGAAAAAATAGAGATCAAAACCAAAGAAGAGTCCGATAAAATTCTTGCTGAGCTGAACAGTGCGGACTATTCTGTAAAAGATGTAAAAAAAGGCGTCCGAAAAAAATCGCCGGCGGCTCCGTTTACGACTTCTACGATGCAGCAGGAGGCGGCAAGAAAGCTCGGATACCAAGCAAAACGTACCATGAAAGTGGCTCAGGAGCTTTATGAAGGCGTGGATTTACCCAAACTCGGCGCGGTTGGTCTGATTACCTATATGAGAACGGATAGTCTGCGTGTCTCCGAAGAGGCAAGTAAAGCAGCGAATGAATATATTAAAACAACCTATGGGGAAAAATACGTGCCCAAGACGCCGAATGTATATAAATCAAAATCCAATGCCCAGGATGCGCATGAGGCGATTCGTCCGACCATGCCGGAATTAAATCCGAATGAAATTAAGGACAGCTTGACCAGTGAGCAGTTTAAGCTGTATAAATTGATATGGGAGCGTTTTATCGCCAGCCAGATGGAGGCTGCGGTTTTGGACACGGTTTCTGTGAATATCAAAGCAGGAAAATATCTTTTTAAGGCATCGGGATATACGGTTCGCTTTGACGGATTTACTGTGCTTTATGAAGAAGGCAAGGACGGCGAAAGCGAAAAGCAGGTGATTTTACCGAAGTTGGAATCGGGAGATGCGTTAACCCCGATCAGCCTGCTTGGTAATCAACATTTTACCCAGCCCCCGGCAAGATATACCGAAGCAACGCTGATTAAAGCATTAGAAGAAAACGGAATCGGACGTCCGAGTACCTACGCACCTACCATTTCGACGATTTTGACCAGAAACTATGTTCAGCGGGAAGGAAAGCAAATTAAACCGACCGAATTAGGTGAGGTGGTAACCCGCTTAATGGAGGATCATTTTAATAATATCGTTGATGTCAAGTTTACGGCAAATATGGAAAAAGAGCTGGATCTTGTCGAGGAAGGCAAGATGAAATGGAAAGATACCATCCGTGAATTTTACGGAGATTTTTCCGATTCCTTAAAAAAAGCAGAGGTTGAACTTGGCGACGAAAGAATTAATGTTCCGGATGAAGTGACCGATATTGATTGTGAGCTCTGCGGCAAAAAAATGGTTGTAAAGATGGGACGGTTCGGGAAATTTTTGGCATGTTCCGGCTATCCGGAGTGTAAAAATACAAAGCGCATTGTGGTAGAAACCAAGGGAATCTGTCCGCTGTGCGGCGGCAAAATATTGGAGAAAAAGTCTAAAAAAGGAAAAAAATATTTTGGCTGCGAACACAATCCCAAATGCAGCTTTATGACCTGGGATGAACCGACAGGAGAAAAATGTCCGAATTGCGGTGCGTCACTGCTGAAAAAATACGGCAAAGCAGGCAAAATTTATTGCTCCAGAGAAGAATGCGGCTTTGAGAAGGGATTAAAGGAATAATAGCATAAAAGAAATGCACCGTATTTCTTTTATGCTCCGCTTTTGTGCTTTCCTGCAAGAGGCATAAATGCTCAGAAAGGAATGTTTATCAGAGTGAATACGGTAACCGTTATAGGAGCGGGACTGGCGGGCTGTGAAGCGGCTCATCAGTTGGCAAAACGCGGAATACAGGTTAAGCTGTACGAAATGAAACCGAAAAAAATGTCTCCCGCACACCATTATCCGGGCTTTGCGGAACTGGTGTGCTCCAACTCATTAAAGGCGGACAGGCTTGGCTCGGCGGCAGGAATGCTGAAGGCGGAGATGAGAATGTTTGATTCGGTGGTTTTGGAAGCTGCAGCTCGGTTTTCAGTTCCTGCAGGAGGCGCATTGGCAGTAGAACGAACTGCCTTTTCCGATTATATTACCCAAAAGATAACGGCAGATAAAAATATTGAAGTCATATCCCAAGAAGTTTTCGAAATCCCGGAAGGATATGTTATCGTTGCCACCGGTCCGCTGACTGCGGATGGTTTGGCAGAGAATATCAGGCAGATATGTGGTACTGAAACGTTAAGCTTTTATGATGCCGCGGCTCCGATTGTGACGGCAGACAGTATTAACATGAATATTGCTTTTATGGCATCGCGTTACGATAAAGGAGATGCCGATTATATCAATTGTCCGATGAATAAAGAGGAATACGAGCGTTTCTATCAGGCGTTGATCGCAGCCGAGATTGCCCCGTTAAAATCTTTTGATAAAGAATATTTTCGGGTGTATGAAGGATGTATGCCGGTTGAGGTCATGGCAAAACGGGGAGAGGACACCTTGCGGTTCGGACCGCTGAAACCGGTAGGTTTGATAGACCCTCGGACCGGACATCGTCCGTGGGCAGTGGTACAGCTTAGAAAAGAAAATGTTTCCTCCAGTATGTATAATTTGGTTGGTTTTCAAACGAACTTGAAATTCCCGGAACAAAAACGGGTGTTTTCTATGATACCGGGTTTGGAAAACGCCGAGTTTGTACGTTACGGCGTGATGCACCGAAATACTTTTTTGGACAGCCCCCGGCTACTTACCGAATGTTTTTCGATGCGGACGCGTCCGACGCTCTTTTTTGCAGGGCAGATGACCGGTGTGGAAGGATATGTTGAATCTGCCGCTTCGGGCATCATGGCAGGATATCACATGGCGAATTTGTTGGAGGGTAAGCCGTTTTTGTCGCTGCCGGAGACATCTATGATGGGGGCTCTATCCAAATACATCAGCGATGAAACGGTTTCTTGTTTTCAGCCGATGGGGAGCAACATGGGCATTTTGCCCGAATTAGAAGAACGGATACGTGACAAAAAAGTTCGTTATCAGACATTAGCAGAACGAGGTTTAAAGGATTTGAAAACAGCGCTTGTGCAAGCGGAATCATTTTGATGGCTTGACAAAGATGATAAACGATCATAGATTAGCAAGGAAAGGAACGGACGTAAAAATGAAGATTATTGTAGATGGTTTCGGCGGAGATAACGCACCTCTTTCAGTTTTGCAGGGATGTGCATTGGCGGTTGCGGAATATGACGACGTAGAGATCATTGTGACCGGTGAGGAAACAAAAATTCGTAAAGTGGCGGCAGAAAATAACATTTCGCTTCATAAAATTGAAATCGTTGATGCAAACGGTGTGATTGATATTGAGGATGAACCGACCGATATTTTAAAAGCAAAAAAAGATTGTTCCATGGCGGTAGCATTTCAACTGTTGGCGCAGGGAAAAGGAGATGCCTTTGTCAGTGGAGGCAGTACCGGCGCCATTGTAGTCGGAGCTTCTTTTTTGGTCAAGCGCATCAAAGGCATTAAACGTGCGGCATTGGCACCGATTCTGCCGACCGATACCGGCTGCTATATGCTAATGGACGCAGGGGCAAACTTAGATTGCCGTCCCGAAATGCTGATGCAATTCGGCATTATGGGATCTGTCTATATGAATAAAATCATAAAAGTAAGTGATCCGCGGGTGGGTTTGCTGAATGTGGGGGCAGAAGAAACAAAGGGAACTGATTTGCAGCTTGGCGCTTATCATTTGCTAAAACAGTCAAAGCTGAACTTTTGCGGCAATGTGGAGCCTCGTGATGTACCGGCGGGAGTCTGTGATGTTTTGGTCACCGAAGGATTTTCCGGAAATGTAGTCTTGAAGCTGACAGAAGGACTGGGCATGACCTTGATCGGCAATATTAAGGACATTTTCATGAAAGGATTTTTCTCGAAAATTGCGGCTGCCATTGTATTGCCGGAAATGAAAAAATTCAAAAAGAAAATGGATTACACCGAATACGGTGGCGCACCGTTAATGGGAATATCCAAGCCGGTCATCAAGGCACATGGCAGTTCCAATGCCAAAGCATTTAAAAATGCAATTCGTCAGGCAAGAGATTTTGCGCAGATGAATGTTATCGAGGAAATTAAGACTGCACTTTCCGAAGCACCGAAAGCAGAAGAACAGGCTGCAGAATAAAGAAAAGGGTCGAATCGTTATGAGTGAACTCGAAAACAGAATTCATTATACTTTTAAAAATAAAAAATTACTCCATGAGGCGTTGAGTCATTCCTCCTATGCCAACGAGGGAAAACGGACACGGAGCAATGAGCGGCTGGAGTTTTTGGGGGACAGTGTACTGTCGATTATTGTTGCAAAGCATTTATTTACCCATTATACTCATCTTCCGGAGGGTGAACTGACTAAATTACGGGCTTCTCTGGTTTGTGAGAAATCCTTGTATGAGTTTGCATCCGGTTTTGGATTGGGTGAGTTTTTGCTGCTTGGCAAAGGAGAAGAAATGACCGGCGGCAGAGAGCGCCCCTCGATTATAGCGGATGCTTTCGAAGCGTTACTGGCGGCTATTTACCTTGACGGAGGAATGGAGCAGGCGCGAAAGTTTGTCCTGCAATTCATCCCGGAACATTTGAATCCGAAACAGGCAAAAGGGCTCAATGATTATAAAACCACTTTGCAGGAAATTATCCAGCAAAACAAAGAAGAAAAAATAGAGTATGTGTTGATTGAGGAAACCGGTCCGGATCATGATAAAACCTTTGTGGTCGAAGTACATTTGAATTCCAATGTAATCGGTACCGGTCATGGCAAAAGCAAGAAACAGGCAGAGCAATTCGCGGCGAAAGAGGCGTTGGAGTTAATGGGATATGAAACACTCTAATATTGCTTTTTTTGTTCCGCATGTTGGCTGTCCCCATACCTGTTCTTTCTGTAATCAGCGAAGTATTTCGGGAACGACTGTTTTGCCGACAGCTCGGGATGTAGAAAAAGGATGCAAGCAGGCTTTGGATGAAGTTGCCGACAGAGAGCATACCGAGATTGCTTTTTTCGGCGGAAGTTTTACCGCAATTCCGCGGGACTATATGCTGTCTCTGCTCAAAGCGGCGGAGCCGTTTTGCCGGGAAGGAATGTTTTCGGGTATCCGTATTTCTACCCGCCCGGATTGTATTTCCGGGGAAATACTGGAATTGTTGAAAGAATACCATGTGACTGCGATAGAGCTTGGCGTACAAAGTCTGAATGACCGCGTATTGACGCTGAATGAACGGGGACATACTGCGGCGGATGTAGAGGCCGCAGTGCCGCTCATTAAGAAGTATGGTTTTTCTTTAGGTCTTCAGATGATGACCGGCTTATATGGAGACAGTAAAGAAAGTACATACCGGACTGCCGAAAAAATCATTGCGTACCGTCCGGATACCGTTCGAATTTATCCCACTGTGGTGATTAAAGGAACCAAGCTGTGTGAGTGGTATGAATCTGGGGTTTATGTGCCGCCGACACTTGCAGAGTCTGTGAAGCTGGTTTCGGATTTAATGATGCGGTTTGCCGATGCCGGGATAACTGTGATAAGAGTCGGATTGCATGCTTCGGAGGAATTAGAACGAAATATGGTTGCAGGAGCATATCATCCGGCGTTTCGGGAGTTGTGCGAGGGAGAGATCTATTACCGCATGTTGACGCAGATGCTTGATCAGGTGGATTATCATGATGTGATCGTGTCTGTTCATCCCAGAGAGGTGTCCAAATTAGTGGGACAATCCAAGGTGAATAAAATCCGGCTGAATCAAGCAGGGTATCGTGTAACTATCGAGCAGGACAATCGCTTGAAACCGTTTGAATTGCGTATTAAGGAAAAAAGGGAAGTGGATTATGTTACTTAAGTCATTGGAATTACAGGGATTTAAATCCTTTCCGGATAAGACAAAACTTACTTTTAATAAGGGACTGACAGCAGTTGTAGGTCCCAACGGCAGCGGCAAGAGTAATATCAGTGACGCGGTTCGGTGGGTATTGGGCGAACAGTCCAATAAAACACTGCGCGGGGATAAAATGGAGGATGTTATTTTTCTGGGTACTCAAACCAGAAAATCGCAGGGATTTGCTGAAGTAACGCTCACCTTGGACAATACTTCCCGCACGCTGGCAGTAGACAGCGATGAAGTCAGCCTGACCAGAAAATACTATCGCTCTGGAGAAAGCGAATACATGATAAACGGTGCATCAGTGCGGTTAAAGGATATTAACGAACTGCTGATGGATACCGGATTGGGAAAAGACGGATATTCGATCATCGGTCAGGGAAAGATTGCGGAAATTGTCGGTGCCAAAAGCAGTGAACGGCGTGAAATATTTGAAGAAGCTGCCGGTATTACCAAGTTTCGGTATCGGAAAAATGAGTCAGAAAAAAGGCTGCAGCAGGCAGAAGAAAACCTCATTCGTCTGCGGGATATTCTGGCAGAGTTGGAAGCTCGGGTAGAGCCGCTGCGGATTCAATCCGAAAAGGCAAAAAAATTCCTGGAATATGCCGAGCAGAAAAAGATTCTGGAGATTACGCTTTGGATCAAAAACCTTGATAAGTCAAAAAAGAATTTGTCCGATCAAGAGGATAAAATCACTGCCTGTAAGGTGGAATATGACCGTTACAACGCTGAAATCGAACAAATAGAGCAACAGATCAATGATACTTATTCGGCAATGCAGAAATGCGCCGCGGATATTGACGATTTTCGTCGGGAACAGTCGGAAATTGAAGCGCAGATATCGGAGCGAAACAGTCAGATTGCAGTGTACAACAACGATATCGGTCATTTGCGCAATAACATAGCACAGGCAGAAGAGAACATTGCTTCCATCCAAATGTCGGAGGAAGATGCCGAGCACGAAATTCTGGATAAGCAGAAAAAAACAGAAGAATGCCGTAATTATATTCTGCAAATTGAGTCAACCATAGAAAAGACCGAGCAAGAATTACTGCGTTTATCTGCAATCAGTGATGATTTTGAAACAAGCATTGTTCAATTGAATGAAAAGTTGAATATTGCTGCGTTGGAGCAGACGGAAGTTCAATTTAAAAAGAATAACGCAGAAAGGATTATTCAGGAAAACGAGCAAAGCATCGATATGGTTCAGAACAATATCGAAATGAAAAAGTCGGAGCTTTTGAAAGCGCAGGAGGATTATCAGGAAAATCAGGTTTCGTTTGCCCGTATCGAAGAGCGGGAACAGCAGTTGCATAATTCCATAAAGGGATATGAACTCAAACGGGATTCCAAAGCCAAAAAACAAGCCGAAACGGAACAACTGTTTCATCAGCTGGATTTAAAAGTAAAGGAAAAACTGCAAAAATCCAAATTGCTCAAGGATTTAGAGCAAAACCTGGAGGGATATGCGTACAGTGTAAAAACGGTGTTAAAACAGGCGAAAGCCGGTGTTTTTCGTGGCGTTTTTGGTACGGTCTCTCAGATTATAGAGGTGGATGCGGCTTATTCGGTAGCGATTGAAACCGCATTGGGCGGCGCTATGCAGAATTTGGTCTGTGACAACGAAAACACAGCAAAATCAGCCATTCGTATGTTAAAGGAGCAAAACGGCGGAAGGGCGACCTTTTTGCCATTGACTTCGGTGAAAGGAACGGAACTGTCTGAAAACGGTTTAAAGGCTTGTGAGGGATTTATTGCACTGGGCAGCGAACTGATTAAGGCGGATCCGAAATATGACGGCGTCATAAAATCTCTGCTTGGCAGAATTGCGGTAGTGGAGGATTTGGATGTTGCGGTCAAGATTGCAAAACAATATCACTATCGTTTTAAAATTGTTACGCTGGATGGACAGGTTATCAATGCGGGTGGTTCACTGACCGGCGGTTCTCAGAATAAGACCTCCGGCTTGCTGAGCCGTAAAAACGATATTGCTCAACTGGAGGAAGAAGCATCCGGTTTGGCTCAGCAAAAAGCGCAAACCGGGGAAAAACTGAGTGAACTGACCGCAGAGGTTAACAAACTAAACGCGGAAATCAATGCGATTTTGAGTGAATTGCAGACTCTTTCAGAGGATAAAATCCGGTTTGAAGGCGATCAAAAACGTTTGGAGCATATTATTGCCGAGGATCAAAAGCAGCTTTCTGACGTTGACACCGAAATCAAACGAATGAAAGCAAAAAACACCGAGTTGACAGAACAGATTTCCGGATATGAGCGTCGGTTGCAGGAATTATCTGATGAAATCAAAGAGGCAAATGCTACGTTGGAGGAAAACAGCGGATTTCGGGATGATTTATCCAATAAGCGCAATGAATTAACTGAAGATCTTTCGGACTGCCGTATTGAGAAAGCGGAATATGAAAAGGATATTGAGAGCCTGGAAAACGCAATTTCGGATATTATCAATCGTCGGAAAAATGCGAAAGAGCAACTAGCCAGACATGAAAATGCAATTGATGAGCTGCGCCGGAAAATTGCTTATAATCAAGAGCAGATTCAATCCTGTGAAAGCACAGCACAATCTCACAAAGCCGAAATTGAAGTGATAGACAGTAAGATTTCCGAGTATAATAAAAAACGGGATGAACTGGATAAAACAACGACAGGGCTGCGGGCTTCCGAAAAAGAGATGTCTGCGAAACAGGCTGGTGTATCACAGGAGCTGGCACGTCTGGAAGAACGAAAGATATCGATTCAAAAGGATTATGACGATATTATCTCAAAAATGTGGGAAGAATATCAATTGACCAGAAGTGAAGCAATGGGATTGGCAATCGAGATTGACAATCTGATTACCGCTCAGCGAGATTTGAATGATATTAAATCTAAGATTAAGAATTTAGGAAGCGTTAACGTAGGAGCGATTGAAGAATATCAGGAAGTTTCACAGCGCTATACCTTTATGAAAAATCAAATTGACGACGTTGAAGAATCGAAAAGTGAGCTGACCTCTCTGATTTCTGATTTAACTGAAAAAATGGAAAACATTTTTGCAGAGAGCTTTCAAAAGATTAATGAGCATTTCGGAAAAATCTTTGTAGAATTGTTCGGCGGCGGAAAAGCAGAATTGCTTTTGACCGAGCCGGAAAATGTATTAGAGTCAGGAAT
>CAUHFD010000039.1 GCA_959605275.1 uncultured Eubacteriales bacterium
CAATACTGCTGGTCGCCTCATCTAAAATCAGCATCGGCGGCAGGCAAAGCATCACACGGGCAATACATAAAAGCTGTTTCTGCCCTTGACTGATATTTCCGCCGTCTTCGGTGATGACGGTATCATATCCCTGCGGCAGTCGTCTGATATAACTATCAGCGTGAGCCGCTTTCGCCGCAGCAACAATTTCTTCCTCCGTGGCATTCGGTTTGCCATAGGAAATATTTTCCCGAATCGTACCGGCTTTGAGCCAGGTGTCCTGCAAAACCATACCGTAATTACGCCGTAAAGAAGCGCGAGTCACATCCCTGATATCATGTCCGGACACTTTGATGCTGCCGCTATCCACGTCATAAAAGCGCATCAGCAGGTTGATCAAGGTCGTTTTACCGCATCCGGTCGGTCCGACAAGAGCAATGCGCTGTCCCGGTTTTACTGCTAATGTAAAATCCTCTATCAGAGGGCGCTCCGGAACATAACGGAACGAAACTTTCTGCAAATCCACCCGTCCGTCGCTTTCTAAAACAACAGCCTGTTCGGAATCCGCCGTCTGATTCTGCTCATCCAACAACTGAAATACCCGTGTAGCGCAGGCCAGCGCATTCTGCAGTTCGGTGACCACACCGGAAATTTCATTAAACGGCTTGGCATATTGGTTCGCATAACTCAAAAATACGCTTAGCTGTCCTACGCTGATGCCGCCTGCTATGGCAAACAATGCGCCGGACAATCCTACCCCGACATAGACCATGCTGTTAACGAAACGGGTACAGGGATTGGTCAGGCTGGAAAAGAACACTGCTTTCATACTGACCCGCTGTAAGCGGTCATTGACTTCATCAAAAGCATCAAGGCTTTCCGCTTCATGCCCGAACGCCTGTACTACCTTCTGCCCCTCAATCATTTCATTAACAAACGCCGTTTGCTCCCCGCGCACCACTGTCTGTCCTTGAAAGTGACGATAGGTATGACGGGCAATAAAGCTTGCCGCAAACAGGCTGAGCGGCGTCAAGCAAACAACCACCAGGGTAATCGGCAGATTAACCGATATCATAAAGCACAGTGTGCCCAAGATCGTCAAAACACCGGTAAACAGTTGGGTAAAGCCCATCAGCAGTCCATCCGCGAAAGTATCAACATCGGCAATGATGCGGCTGACCAAGTCTCCCGAAGGATGCACGTCCAGATAGGAAAGCGGCAATGTCTGGATTTTCCCAATTGCCGCATTTCGCAAATCACGTGAAACGCCGAAAATGATTCGGTTATTACAAACTGACAATACCCATTGCGCCGCTGCTGTGATTCCTGTTGCTACCGCAATTGCCAAAACAATGCGAACAACACTTGCAAAATCCACTCTGCCGGCGCCGATCATCGCATCGATCGCATCTCCGCAAAAGATGGGAACCAGCAGTTGCGTCACCACACTGACAACAGCGCATAACAAACCTGCTATTACAAAGATAAGATAGGGTCGGATAAAATGCAATACACGACGCATTGTCCTGCGGCTCTCCTTACGACTCAATCTGTTTTCTTGCTTGGAGGACATTCTCATCTGCTCTCTTTCTTAAAACCTGTATTTTATCTGTCATCACCTGTGCGGTATGAGATTATTGGAATTGACTCTCATAAATTTCCCGATATACCTGACACTCATTCAGCAAATCGTCATGCGAACCGCATCCTACCAAATGACCGTCCTCCAACACTAAAATCTGGTCTGCATGCTGCAGGCTGGAGGTCCGCTGAGAAACAATAAACACTGTGATATATTCAGGCAACCTGCGCAGCGCCTTGCGCAATGCGGCGTCGGTGGCAAAATCCAACGCGCTGGCGCTGTCATCCAGAATCAAGATCTCCGGCTCTTTCACCAATGCCCTGGCGATGGTCAACCGCTGTTTCTGTCCGCCGGAAAAGTTCCGTCCGTCCTGTTCCACGGGCTCGTCTAGTCCCAAAGGCTTTTTGCGCACAAAATCCAGTGCCTGTGCCGTTTCCAGCGCTTTTTCAAGCTGCTTGTCGGTAGCGTCCGGATTTCCCCACAGCAAATTCGATCGAATCGTACCGGTAAACAACTGTGCACGCTGCATGACCACTCCAACATGACTGCGAAGTTCTTCTTTCGTCCAATCCGTTATCGGTTTACCCTGCAATTTCACTTGACCGTGAGTTGCATCATAAAACCGTGAGATTAAACTGACCAAGCTGGTCTTCCCGCTACCGGTACCACCGATCACGCCAATAGTCTGTCCCCGCATGACACAGAAAGAGATATCTGTCAGACTGTCTTCCCCTGCTTGTGCATACCTGAGATTTACATGATCAAACCGAACCGCTTCCTCGCTGACCGAAGCCGTAGTCTGCCGTTCAGGAAAAGTCATAGACGGCTTGGTATCCATTACCGTTTCTAAGCGGTTTAAGCTTGCTGAAGCTCGACTGAGCAATACCACTGTATTTGCGAATTTGATGAGTTCCACCAAAATCTGACTGGCATAGTTAATCAATGCTATGACGCTGCCATCCATTAAACTGCCGTTGTTTACTTCTTTGCCGCTCATATATAGAATAGCGATGATCCCCAGGTTGACTGCCGTATAAGTTAACGGATTCATCAGTCCCGATATCCGTCCGACATGTAACTGGGCTTTGTTCAATTGTTCGTTGGATTCATAAAAGTGAGCTGTTTCGGATTCTTCTTTATTAAAAGCGCGGATTACCCGCACCCCGGAAAGATTTTCGCGGGTGATACCCAATACGCCATCCAGTTTAACCTGTACCTTTTTATACAAAGGAGATGTCCACTTCATGATACCGAATATAATCACAAACAAAACCGGAATGGCAACCACAAATACTAAAGCAATGCGCGGATGAATCATAAAAGCCATGATCATGGCACCGAACACAATAAACGGACTGCGCAGAAACAGCCTCAGGAACATATTCAATCCGTTCTGAACTTGGTTGATATCACTGGTCATACGAGTAATCAGTGTACTGGAACCCAACCGATCCATTTCAGAAAAATTCAACGTCTGAATATGAGAAAACAGATGATGCCTTAATCCGGTGGCGCATCCGACTGCCGCACGCGCAGAGAAATACTGTGCCGTAATACTGCACGCCAATCCAACGACCGCCAACCCTACCATCAGACCACAGCGCTGTAAAATATAGACGGTGTTATGATCTCGAATCCCCACATTAATGATATCCTGTACCACAAGAGGAACGAACAGATCAAACAGCGCCTCCAGCATCTTGAACAACGGCGCTAAAATGCTTTCTTTTCTGTATTTTTTCAGATTTTTAAGCAGGTATTTCAAAGCAGCTCAGTCCTCTCATTTATGGAAATCATGTTTTGAAAAACAAGAGTGTCCCTAAAAACACTCTTGTATAGTCCATTCGTTTGAAAAGTGATTTATGGTTTGCGAGGATATTCTCTGTCTGTCAAGACAGATGACGAAAGTGAGCTGTCACTCGGTGAGGAGAATAACAAAGACAGACGGCAAATAAGCCGCAAAGACGAAACGATTTTCAAGTTAGTTGATACTATAAATACCAATCATAGAAATAACCCCCCGACAGACTTACAACCATCTATTATTTTTTTGCCCATGTAGAGGGAGAAAATGCAAGCAGGAGCGGAAATATTTCCAAGCGGCCAAGCAGCATGGCAATGGACAGCACCGTTTTTGAAAGTGCAGAATATCCTTGATAGCTTGCCGCCGGGCCTACTGCTCCAAAACCCGGGCCCACATTATTAAAGCAGGCTGCCGTTGCGCTGAAATTGGTCGCAAAATCAAAGGGCTCAAAACACAGTACAAAGAAGATGACACAGAAACAGATAATATACAGCACAAAATAGATACTCACGCTGTTCAGCGTCGCTTCATCAACCTGCTTCCCCTCAAATTTCACCACGCTGACAGAGCGCGGGTGGAGCATACGATTGAGCTCTCTGCGAATCATCTTCAGCAAAATCACCACGCGCGACACCTTCAATCCGCCCGCTGTTGAGCCGGCGCACCCTCCGATAAACATCAAAAACAGCAAAATTCCTTTAGACATTTCGGGCCAGAGGTTAAAATCAGCCGTAGCATATCCGGTCGTTGTAATAACCGAGGACACCTGAAATGCCGACAAACGCAAGGCTTCCGAAAAGCTCTGAGACACAGGATAAATGTTAACGGTAATAGCCGCAACCGAAAGCACCACCAGCCCGATATAGCTCCACATTTCGGTACTGCGAAAAACAGAACGAAACCGGCGGATCAAAACCAAATAGTAGATATTAAAATTGATGCCGAACAGCAACATAAAAATGGCAATCACCCACTGCAAATACGGGCTGTATCCGGCAATGCTGCTCGCTTTGATTCCAAAACCTCCCGTTCCCGCCGTGCCAAAAGCATGTACCACGCTGTCGTACAATGGCATTCCGCCGCACAGTAAAAAAACAACTTCCAGCACGGTCATGACAATATAAATCAGATATAAAATCTTCGCTGTGTTCTTCAATTTCGGTACAAGCTTTCCGACAATCGGGCCGGGCATTTCGGCACGCACAATATGAATGGAACGGTCGGAAATATTTGGGATAATCGCCATAACGAACACAAGCACGCCCATTCCGCCTATCCAGTGCGTGAAACTACGCCAAAAAAGCAGTCCTTGGCTCATCTTTTCTACATTGGTTAAGACAGATGCGCCGGTAGTCGTAAAGCCGCTCACCGTTTCAAAAAAAGCATCAATGTAATTCGGAATTTCCCCGCTTATCACAAAAGGCAGTGCACCGATCGCCGACATAGCAAGCCAAGCCAACGTCACAATGACAAATCCATCTTTTGCATAAATCAAATGATTGCCGGGACAGCTGGTTAAAGTCAACGTCAGCCCGACCGCCAAAGCGATTCCCGCCGTAATTAAGAATGCGGTCAAGCATCCCTCTTTGTAATACAGTGATACTGCTGCCGGTAAAAGCAGTAAAGCCGCTTCGATGTTAATAATCTGACCGATGACATAAAAAATCATTCTGCGATTCATAAAAACAAACTGCCACCTTTAGTAAATAATATCCGAAAGGTCGTTTAGCCTCTGTCCGGCTGCCAAAACTACAACATTGTCCCCCGGCAGAATAAAGTCATCACCGGCAGGAATAATGGTCTTTCTCCCGCGAATAATTCCTGCGACCAGAATATTAGGCTTCAATTTTAATTCCTTAAGCGGAACCCCGCTCAAACTGCAATCCGGCGCAACAATAAATTCCAGTGCTTCCGCTTTTCCATCCATCAGCTGATACAAGGTTTCCACCTTACTGCCGATAGAGTTTTCCAACGCCCTGGCATAACGGACAAGAATATCTGAAATAATTTTTCTCGGTGAAACAATACAATCCAGCCCCAGCTTTTCGGCGATAGGAACAAACTCATCCCGATTCACCTTTGATATTACTTTCGGAACATCCTGAGATGCGGCAAAAAAGGAAAGCAATATATTTTCCTCATCAATCCCGGTCAAAGAAACAAAGGCGTCCATCGAGTGGATTCCTTCCTCGCGCAGCAGCTCCTGTTGTGCACCGTCCCCGTGGATAACCACCGCGCTCGGCAGTTTATCGCAAAGTTCCAGACAGCGTTTGCGGTCCCGCTCAATGACTTTGACCGAGTTTCCGCCGGCAAGCAGCATCTCGGACAGATAGTACGCCGTTTTGCTACCGCCCAGAATCATCACATTCCGTGCCTGCTTCTGCATGATTCCCAGCATACGCAGGAACCGAAGAATTTCAGCCGGCGCTGCTGTTATCCCGATTTTATCGCCGCTTTTTAGTTCAAAGTTACCATCCGGGATATAAATATTATCATCTCGGCGCACTGCGCAAATCAATAGTCTGACATCATATTTTTTTCTCAAATCCATCAGCTTTAAACCATCCAACGGCGAATCCGGCTTCAGTTTCAGCTCAACCATCTCAAAATTACGCCGAGAGAATGACTCAATTTTGGCTGCCGACGGCAACTTAAGTACATTAAAAAGTTCTTTTGCTGCAAGTTTTTCCGGATTAATCGCCATGGACAAATGCAATTGCTGCTTCATAAATCCGAGGCTTTGATCATTATACTCGGGATTGCGGATTCGGGCAATGGTATGCTTGGCTCCCATTTTTCTGGCAATAAAGCAGCTCAGCATATTCAACTCGTCAGAGCCGGTAACCGCAACAAACAGTTCTGCTCTTTCCACTCCGGCTTCGGTCAGCGTTTCGCAATCTGCCCCATTGCCGCAAACTCCCATTACATCATAAATATTTGTGATTTCTGTTATAACCGCCGCGTCATCATCTATCGCCACAACGTCATGCTCTTCCGTAACGAGACTGGACAATATTGTGGTACCGATTTTTCCGCAACCGACAATGATAATCTTCATAACCGCTTTCCTTCTTAAAGACATCTTATACTAAAATCTGATTGAAAGCTTTAATCAGATTTTAGTATTATTATTTCGACAGTATTGCTGTTTTATTTTCTTTTGCTTTGTTATTATACTACATTCATTGATATATTTCCACCTGTTTCACCAACAATTTATCATTTGTCGGATTTTTCGTTTTCTTTACCCAAAAAATTGTATCATTAATAAACGCAATAAGCGGCTTGGAAGATCAATCTGTTGAATCAGATGGAGAAAGCGTACTTTGCCGTCCGGTGAGAAAACAAGCACAAAGGGCTGTCGCAAGTGAAAAAAATCACGAGCGGCAGCCCTTTGTCTGTTTTTAAGCGAATATTGATTGATCCTATAAAGAGGATTTACTTTTTTCGTTGTTTTTATTATATGGGATATTTTGTGCTGTGTCAAACTGCAATTTGTACATTTGTTGAAAACCCCTAACCGAGCACACATTCTGCATAATTTTAAGAGTATTATGTATACATTTTTACTAAATTGATTTTTATGATTGTGCTGTCAGCTACAGATTGTTGATCGTTTATTATGCGGCAGCACAAATTGCCGAACATCTTATAACCGCAAGCAATACCAATTTCCAAACGGCATTTCAATCAACTGCGGTTTCCGCCAAATTATAAAGAAGATTCCGAAAACGCCTTTATTTTTTCATCAATATCCAAAAGCATTTCGCGGAGTTTTGCCAGTTCATTCTGATGCCGTTCCCCGGTGAGCTGCATTTTTGTATTCAGCTCTGCAATTTCAGTTTTATATTGATAGGTACTTTCTTTTGCCGCTTGTTCTTTTTGATATATGGTATTTTCCAGTTCTTTTTGTTTCAAAATCAACTGTTTCTGCTCCAACTGATACTGTTGCAGTCTGCTTTCCAGAAAAGTATTTTTCGCTTTCATTTCAGCGGCAATGCTCACATAGTTTTCATTCTCTTCTATCTGCTTTTTCATATTTTCATTTTCCAGCATCAGTCTTTCAATGTTTGCTGACTGATCCTCGACCAATTCCAGTTTGGCAGCCAGCCTTTGATTTTCTTGCTCAAGTGTCGCATAGTTGTTTTTCGCAGTTTCCAATTCTTTAGTTACCATCTTCAGGTTGTTTTTGAGCTGATCTGTTTTTTCTTCATAGGAGGCTGATGATGACTGCATCGTATTATGAAGATTTGCCAAATACTCATCAACATCTTTTTTTTCATAACCTAAAAGCTTTGTTTTAAAGGTAACACCTTTGGTGTAAAATGCAGGTTGCATATCTATACCTTCAGCATGCATACTAATCACCATTCTTTTCCATATTTGCTTTCTTACCATGCAGGGTTTCATTCCTCCGCTGTACATTTATATTAAAGCAGCCGGAGCATGAAAATATCATTTTCTTATGTTGAACTTAAATGATCATAAGCCGGATGTTTTCATCCTTGTTCTTCTGTAACGCTCATAACCGAAAGGATATCCCCAGTACGAATGCCGTACTTATCAGCCATGCCCTCCGGCAATTCCAAAACCGATCGGGCATTTTTGATCTTTGGCATGATTTTTCCGGTATCAATGCAGGGCATAACAGAAATTACTTTCATGTCATGATCCAGGTATACCGCATCAATATTCATTTTCATAAAAAAAGTATGAATTTGATTACAGGGAAGCAACAAAAGTCCCGAAAAGCCATTAAAACTTTTTTGTCCCATCAATCCCATGAATCGTCTAAAAAAAGTATCCGCGATTCCTATTTTTTCAAAGATCAGCAGAGAGCCTATATATACGTTACCGATTTTCATCAACATTACCTCTCATTTTGGGGTTTATTTAATGTCTGCTGAACAAGCGAAAAACCTAGTCGCGAAGCGGATTTAAAGAGGTTTTTCGCTTGTTCAGGTGCAAGGTTTTTGAAGAATATTTGTCAAAAACCTTGCACCTTGTCCTCGGCCGTTTCCCGGTCGAGGACAAGGACAGACGGCAATCAATGCGAGCTAACCTCAGAAATTAAGGATTTCTGAGGGTTTTCGGGGCATCAACGCCCCGAAAACATAATATCGTTCACAAACGGTATTATTCAGTGAGCATTATTTAAATTGCTCCATCAATTGAATCGCTACCGGCGCCATTAAAATAATAATCAGTACCGGAAGAATAAAAATAACCATTGGAATAATCATTTTTACCGGAGCCTTCATACCTTTTTCCTGTGCTGTTTGCCGCCGCATATCACGCATGGAAGCCGACTGTACGGCAAGCACGTTTTTAATCGGTATTCCAAGCTGTTCCGCCTGAATCACAGCAGAAACAAACACCTTTAATTCCTGAATGTCGGCACATTCGGCAAGTCTTGTAAAAGCTTCCTTTCTGGGTTTGCCCATCTGCGTTTCACGCAGAACCATTTGAAATTCGTCTACAATAACACCTTTCATCTTTCCGGACATCTGTGAAATAGCTTCATCCAACCCTAATCCTGCCTCTACGCTCACCATCAGAATATCCATAACCTCCGGTAATTGATGCTGAATCTGGGTACGTCTTTTTTCTGTTTTGGAGCGCAAAAAAAGAATAGGGCTCACAATTCCAATCAGCAATCCCACCGTCAAAATCAGCAGCCGTATCCCCATATCTCTTACCAACCCGAAGGCAATCATAAAGGCTGTCAAAAAAGAAAGCAGGAGCATAACCGTCTTTACGGCAGTATACTCTGAAACAGAAAGGGAAATGCCGGCATACCGAAGCGCCTTTTCCAACGCCTGATTGTCCTGGCGCTTGTTCTTCGGAATCAGAAAGGTCAATCTTCGTAAAATGCCGGAGATGATCGGCTTAAAAAAACGATCGTAAAAAGATTTTTCCAGCTCTTCATACTTTTCAACTTTTACCTTTCTTACAGCGTCTGAAATACGGCGCGCTTTTAAATCGGCTTCCTTACCTAAAGGGCCTAATAGAAGAAGAACCAATATAAATGAAGTGACCGAAGCCGTCACTATTACCAACGCCATATCAATTGCCCTTCCTAATTAAATTTTCTTTTTGCCTGACATATACGGACAAAAAGAGCAGAAATTCCATTTTACCAAGTCCTGTTTGTCGATACGCTAATAATCGATTTTAATAATTTTAGAGATGCAAAAAAAGCCGATTCCCTCCATAAGAGCGCAAAGGACCAACAACCCGATTCCTAACTGCGTTTCAAAAAACACCTGAAAATATTCGGGATTCAAAACCATCAATATTAAACCAACTCCGAGCGGAAGAAGACCGATAATAATCCCGGACACCCGTCCGGTAGCAGTCATTACTTTAATGTCATTTTGTACTTTGATCCTGCTCAATATCGTAGAGGAAATATTATTCAATATTTCGCTCAAATTTCCACCCACCTGACGCTGAATCAATATCGCCGAAACCATCAATTCCAAGTCCTTGCTTTTGATTCTGTCAACAAGTCCGTTTAATGCATCTTCGATCGTGCTGCCGTATTTGATTTCTCTTAATACACGGCTGAATTCTTTGGAAATCGGTTCCGGCATTTCTTTTGAAATACTGACCATCGCCTGTTGAAGAGACAAACCGGAACGCAAACAATTGCTCATGATCGTCAAACTGTCGCCAAGCTGATTCGTAAACAAAGTCATTCTTTTTGCGTATTTTGATTTAATATAAAACACAGGTACGATACCGCCAATCAGCCCAAGTCCCACTGCTGCAATAAAATGAAATGTGATAAGATACCCCGCCAACGCCGGTAAAAATATAGCGAAACACCAAATTCCTATAAATTCCTGGGGTTTTAACATAATACCGGCAAGAGCAAGCTTTTCCCCCAACAGTTCCAGGAGTCGTGTTCCTTTATAGGATTGCACCGTTCTGCTTCTGCTCTTCTTTTTCTTTACATCTTTTTTGATATTCTGCTGTTGCTCTCTGTGCGGCAG
This sequence comes from uncultured Eubacteriales bacterium, assembly GCA_959605275.1. GTDB lineage: Bacteria > Bacillota > Clostridia > Oscillospirales > Ruminococcaceae > HGM13222. Next base: position 10,364 of record CAUHFD010000039.1, read on the forward strand.
GTTTTCAACTCGTTTTTCCACCATCAACTTTTCTCGTTTGATACGGTATACCACTATGCAGATAATCATGTATAGAAACGAACTGATCAAAATGCAAACAGCAAGCGGAAAAAACCGAATCTCACTGAAACCAGTCATCATACACCGCCACCCCGTTATTCCGTATTTTTTCCATACACAAAGGATGAATACCCGTGCTTGAAAAAGAGCCGATAAATTTTCCGTTCGAGTCAACCTGACCGGAGGTTTTATAATGAAATATTTCCTGCAGCACAATCATATCGCCCTCCATGCCGCAAACCTCGGAAATACTAAGCACCTTCCGTGTTCCGTCCCGCATACGGCTTTGCTGAACAACGATATCAATAGCAGAAGCAATTTGTTCCCGTATGGCACGCAGCGGCAGTTCCATCCCGCTCATCAGCACCATTGTTTCAATACGTGACAGCGCATCTCTTGGAGAGTTTGCGTGAGTGGTTGTCAAGGAACCGTCATGACCGGTATTCATTGCCTGAAGCATGTCAAGCGCCTCTCCGGAACGTACCTCTCCGACAATGATCCGATCCGGCCGCATTCTAAGGGCATTTTTTACAAGGTCGCGAATCGTAATTTGCCCGCGACCCTCCAAATTAGAAGGACGTGACTCCAAAGTAATCACATGCTCTTGTCCCAATTGCAGTTCCGCTGCATCCTCAATTGTCACAATGCGTTCATTTTCCGGAATGAATGACGACAAGACATTCAAAAGTGTGGTTTTCCCGCTTCCCGTTCCCCCGGAAACCACAACGTTTAATTTTCCTTTTACGCATGCTTCCAGAAAGGAAATCATATTTTGGGTAACAGAATGAAATTCTATCAAATTTTGCGCTGAAAAAGGTTTTTGAGAAAATTTACGAATGGTAATCACAGGACCAACTAATGAAATCGGGGGAATCACCGCATTCACGCGGGAGCCGTCCGCCAGACGCGCATCTACCATCGGGCTTGCTTCGTCAATATGCCGTCCGACTCCGCTGACAATTCGATCAATAATATTCATCACATGATCATTATCGCGGAAACAAAGCTCCGATCGTTGTATCCTGCCCCGCTTTTCATAAAAGATTTTATTCGGTCCGTTCACCATAATTTCGGTTACATCAGGATCAGACAGCAAACTGTCTATTGGACCGTAACCCATAATATCATTATATAATTCATTTCCGATTTTCGCGCGATCCGGTCTGGAAACAGATGGGTTTTCCCGCTCCAAAACATCTGAAATAACCTTACGAACGTAATCCTCGTTCAGTTCTGACTGTGTATTTTTATTCAGTTCATAAATAATCAAGGAAAGTGCATCTTTCTTAACCTGTATAAATTCGTCCCGGGCTGGCAGGTCATTTTCCTTGACAGAATCGGAACCGTTTGCTCCCGCAGACATTGACAACCCGTTCATTTTATCTAACAGTCCCACTGTCCGTCTCCTCTCACAGCTCACCGGCTAACATTTTTCCGAAAACTGTCTGGAAATCCATTGCCAGTCTGGTCTTTTTCGGTAAAAGAATAAGCGGAGAACCTTTGCTGATACTTGCAGACACCGTCTTTTCGTCCTCATGGAGCGTCCCGATAATCGGGTAAGCGCAATTGTTTTTGATATCCTTTAGCGACAATGTCCCGCTTCCCAAACGATTTAACAGCAATTTAAACTTATCATGCTGCTGTAACGACTGCATTACCTTCTGAACCTGAAACACGTCTTTCAAAGAGGCGATATCGGGAGTTGCAACATATAAAACCGTATCCGAATTTTCAATTGCCGCCAAGGTTGTATTGTTGAGCACCACCGGCAAATCAATGATGATTACATCATAATACGGACGCATGATGCTAAGCAGCTTTTCGATATGTTCCTCTGTGATGTATTCTGCACTCTCGGGTGATTTCGGCGCCGGCAGAATATTCAGACCGCTGCTGTGCAAAACAGTAAAGCTGTTAATGGTATCAATGGTAATATTACTGCCTTCCTGCACCAATTCTGATATCGTATCTTTGGGATTGATATCCAGATAAAGGCTCACATCGCCGAAGTAAAAGCTTGCGTCTATCAATAACGTCTTCTTTTTTCTCTGTGTAAACAAAAGCGCAAGATTGGTGGCAATCATGGTTTTTCCGCTGCCGCCTTTGGCGCTGTAAACCGAAAGAATCTGTGCATTCGTGATTCTTCTTTGATCATCGGTCAAACGTTTTTTTTCAATCGCGTTTAGATTGGAAACACGGGAAACAAACTCATCCGCATCAATGGAAGTTCCGACGATCATATGGAATCCGAATTCAACCGTACTGCTGTTATGTTCGATATTTTCATCATCGGTTGCCATCACCAGCAGTACTCCCGGCATAGATACATATATTCTGCGTGATAGTTCATATATTAAATGATCGCCCTCATCCATACATAAAACAACATCCGGATAAATTCCGTTTATTTTCAGGAACGAATCCGACTTACATTCTACATATGCAGAGATGGCAAAATTCTCATTTTCTAAAAGATTTTTAGCGGTGATACGGCTTTCTGTTTCGGATGCAACCACTATCACCTTCAGCTTATTCACTCTTTTTTCCTCCCTTCGCAGTATCCTTGTCCGCCGATGCGAACGCGGATTCCAGGACGGGACGGATAACACCGGACTCCTGATATTTTATAAAATTAAAAACATCTTTTTCCGGCATCACCAAGGTAATCGTTTTATATTCCAACGCATTTCGAGAATAGCTTTCACTGACCCGAATAACCGGCACATTCTTATATAGCACGGTCACTTCGGAAGTTTGATCAGCCTTTTCTTTAACCATAGTGAGGGTGACTTTATCCCCCTCTTTGATATATCCTGCTGTTCCGGTAATGATTGATACATCTAAGGTAACGGCATATTCCCCTTTTTCCAGTTCGTACGAAAGATGATTTTGCGCTCGGTCGCCCTGTGCCGCAATACGCGAAGTAAGTATCTGCTCATTTGCAACAAACGACTCTACCGCCAACCGTCCGACAAGCTGGGCAGTATTATCGGTTGTCCCACTCATCACTGACTCTTTAGGCAAAGAGATTGTTTTTACCATTTCTGCCGTAATAATGGTATCTTTTTCAATGTTTGTTGCAGCAACAGCTACATTCATTCGTTCCACATTCTCCGGCAGACTCTTATCCTCCAGATAAGAGGCGAATCGATAAATAGAAAACGCGGTAAGAATTGCAAAGATTGCCGCTATAATATAAACCTTTTTCATTCGCATTCTCCCGTTATTTGATTAATGATATACTGACAGACCCGAAAAAGTTGTCCCCTTCCACATCAGATGACGGAAAAAGAGAACCTACATACGAGCCGATGATTTCTCCTTGATTGGTGTATCCTTCTATAACAAAGGGGGCAAATCCGGTTACTCTGATATCCGCGCTTCCTGCATTTTCATAAACCAGGATCATAATCACCAGCGGACAGCCCGGAACATAATGGTCCGCATTACAGTGTGTACCGTCATGCCAATGGTTGCAACGGGCAAATCGATAACTGCATCCTTCGCTTACTGCACTGTTGACGTTACCTGATCTGTTGTACAGCTCCTGTCCCACATAAAGAGTTCCCTCATATCCATAAGTCATCCAGCGTTTAAAATTAGGAGCGCCTCCCGTTGATGAGCCATCCAGAAAGATAAAGCCAAAATTACCGTTTGAACCGCCGCCCCCTCCGTATTTCAACGTCAAGTGTTCGGTCTGTCCACTTTCAATAGCCTGGTTGATCTCATCCTGGTTGATGCCGATCGGAACAACGCCGCTCATGCTTCCCGTGGGGACAGCGCCGACAGCAGAGGAAATAGGTGCGTTTAACTGCGAAAATCCCACCACTTTAGCAAAATAGGTAGGAATTGAAATGTTCACATCTATGTCAATTCGATGAATGCGACCGTTTGTTTCGCTGAATGAAATATTTTCATTGGTTAAATGCAAGAATTTATTTTTCGCGGCGTATTCTTTTGCCGTAGCGTAAATCTGTTCAATGGTAGCAGTGTCTCCCGATGATGCAGGCAAAAAAGCTCCTGCAGCAAGCACTGCTGCATCCGCCGCGTTTTGAGCCTCAGACATCTTAACATATGCGGCGCCGATATCAACCACAAGAGCGCTGATTGCCAACAGAGCCGTAATTAAAAATGCAACAAAAACGGTGATATCTCCGTCTTCGGAATGTATCCAACTTTGTTCTTTTGCCATTTTAATCGCCATTCCTTTTGAAGTTGGTTTTTGCCCTCATTGATGGGCAAAAGAAACGAGCGGAGCATGAAAACGATATTTGACACCGTTACTCCACCTTCATGGTTAACTCACAGGACAAAAGTTTTTCGTTACTTGAAAAAATCAATTTACCGATAGGAGTGATTGCTTTATAAACTGCGCGAACCGTAACTGTCACATCTCCGCGCCTGTGTGAAGTCGCGGAATAGACAACCTCAACATCGGCATCACCCATCAGCGCAAAGCTGTCCACCCGATCGGCGATTACCTGCTCAATGTCTGGTTCATCGCTGTTAATTGCGGCATACCGGACTCCTTCCCGGGCACAATTATTGAGCGTCAACTGCATATTAAAAAGCAACCCGAATTCAATAATTCCGCAAACTAATAAAAGCAAAATAGGGAGCACAATGGCAAACTCCAAAGCACTCTGACCGTCTTCATCTCTAAAACGCCTGACACTGTATCTTTGCTGCTTGTTCATTTATGCTCCCCCTCTTTTCTGAAGTATACTCTTTGTTCCAATCTTTTTTGACAACTAAAAATCGGAAAAACTGGTATCTTTAGCGAACAAACACAGATTACAGCTTGACGAAGCTGTAATCTGTGTATCAAAGCGAATTAACCTGCTACCGATGCAGAACCGCTGGTCATGTTCTCATCAATTACATTACCAGCATTGGTAAAAATATCTCTGATCTTCGGTCCCAGGGCAACTAAAGCAACGATAACAACAATGGCAATCAGACCGATAATCAAACCGTACTCAACCATTCCCTGTCCATCTTCATCTTTTAATATCTGCATAAACTTTTTCATTTCAATCACCATTCCTTATTAAATTTGTTTTTTTAAATTATTGGACATACCGCCGTAAAAACTGTCCCAAGAGCGATAAACGGCCCCATGGGAATTGGGGTTTTCAAGTTTCCTTTATGAGTGGCTTTCAGATAAATTGCAGCAACCAAAAAACCAATTCCTACGATTACCATTGTTTGCAAAAACCCGAAAACAGATAGCTCAAATGCCACCACAACGGCAAACTTAACATCTCCCCAGCCCACCTTTAACCCCAGCAAAGATGGAACCTGAAATACAATAATTGCGCCTGCCACAGCCACGATTGTTTTGATCCAATCAAATGATTGTGAAAAAAACAAGGTAAAAACAAGGGTATTTAGCAGCAGTAATACAAGCATAGAGTTTGGCACTTTTCGAATACAAGCATCCGTAGCAGCAATACAGGCACATGCAAATAAAATGACTGATAATCGTATTAACCACAAAATATCGTTTTTTAAAAGCGCCTGAGCAGCCAAAATTACAGCAAAACACACTGCCCAAATAACAGGTGAATATCGATAATTTATGTACCACGCACTGTATGATTGATCAGATCGCCTTTTAATCAGGACTTTGGTCAATGCATTTGCACCGATCCCAATGCCGATCCCCGTGATAAATGCGATTGCAACGATTATCCATTCTTCCACATAATTCCTCCTTTGATGTTGTGAGTGATCGTGTAATAATAAGAGGCTCTATAATAAAAGTTGGGGAAACCAAATAGAGCCTGCAAGAAAAAATAAAA
>CAUHFD010000040.1 GCA_959605275.1 uncultured Eubacteriales bacterium
GTTGTTTTTGCAAAAAACTATTGACAATATGGTGAGAAAGCCTTATATTATATTATGCTTGTATCACAAGTACCACATAGTGTCTTTGTTGTTATCGTCAGGTCACCGATCACAAAGATAACGATGGTTATTGTATTTGTAGGACGAAGACTCATCCTTTTCGTCTGACCAGCACAGCGTCGTATGCGCCACTGAACCTGCGGCTTGTCCGCAGCTAAAAAAGCCTTTTGCGGGCGGTGGTGTCAAAGGGCTGTGGGCAGTGCCGGTGCAAAGCCGCACTACTAAATCCGCAAAGGGGGATGCAATAATGAGCGATAAAACGATCATTAAATTAGAAAATCTGGTATTCAATTATGATGGAGAGCCGGTACTGGACGGCATCAATCTTTCCATTCATGACAAAGAGTTTGTGACCTTTTTAGGGCCGTCCGGCTGCGGAAAAACCACCACTCTTCGGATTATTGGCGGTTTTATCTATCCGCACAGTGGCAATGTTTACTTTGACGGCAAGCTGATCAATGAGCTTCCGCCCCACAAGCGTGAGGTTAATACCGTCTTTCAGCGGTATGCACTTTTCCCGCATTTGAATGTGTTCGACAATGTCGCATTTGGGTTAAAGCTGAAAAAGCTGGATAAGCGGGAAATTAACAAACGCGTCAAGGAAATGTTGGAAATTGTCAACCTAAAAGGATTTGACAAGCGCAAGGTAAATCAACTGTCAGGCGGACAGCAACAGCGTGTTGCCATTGCACGGGCACTTGTGAATCATCCGAAAGTGTTGTTGTTAGACGAGCCTTTGGGTGCTCTGGATTTAAAATTAAGAAAAGAGATGCAGCTGGAGCTGAAAAAAATACAGCAAAGGCTGGAAATTACGTTTATATATGTTACCCATGACCAGGAAGAGGCACTGACCATGTCGGATACGGTTGTGGTGATGAAAGACGGCGAGATTCAGCAGGTAGGAACGCCGCAGGATATTTATAATGAGCCGACCAATGCTTTTGTTGCGGATTTTATCGGAGAAAGCAACATTATTGACGGCGTCATGATAAAAGATTGTCTGGTTTCGTTTAACGGACATGAATTTGAGTGTGTAGACACCGGCTTCGGAGAAAATCAGCCGGTGGATGTTGTTGTGCGCCCGGAAGATATTGAGATTGTCGCCTATGAGGAGTCCAAACTTCACGGAGAGGTAGAATCGGTGGTGTTTAAGGGCGTCCATTATGAGATGACAATTGACTGTGAAGGTTTGAAATGGCTGGTACAGTCTACGGACAGTGCGCAAATCGGCAGCAAGGTCGGACTGAAATTTGACCCGTTTGATATTCATATTATGAATAAGCTGTTCCCATATGCGTCTAATTACCTAAAGGGTATTGTGGTGGATGAAAACACCATCGAATTTTTAGGCATTCGGTTCGAGCGGGAAAATCTCGGATTGCCGGTAGATACCGAGGTGAATCTGACCATCAGCCCGAAAGATATCGAAGTGGTTTCGGAAGACCACAGTGATAAAATCGTCTATTTGGAATCGATGATTTATAAAGGCGCTTATAATGAATTTATTGTTTATACCGAGGGCGAGCAATTGCTGTTTCACTCTCAAAACGATGAACAGGTAGCGACTGATATCGGTATCAAAATCAACTTTGACAATATTGTGATTTCCTTAAAAGAGCCGGAAAAGGAGGAATAGCAATGAAATCAAAGTGGTCCGCTTTGCCGTATATTATCTGGATGGCGGCATTTACGATTATTCCGCTCGTATTGATTGTTGTATTTGCTTTTACAACAGCCGGCGGAGCTTTTACATTTGAGAACATGACTGAAATCGGCAAGCATATGCATGTGTTTTTGCTGTCTTTTCGGCTTGCAATTATTGCGACGGTCATTTGCTTTCTGATCGGATATCCGCTTGCCTATATTCTTTCGCGCGCCAAGCCGGTATCACAGCGTACGATGGTGATGCTGTTGATGCTGCCGATGTGGATGAACTTTTTGATCCGCACCTATGCGTGGATGACGATTCTGGAAAACAACGGATTGTTAAACCGGCTGTTTGGACTTGTAGGTCTGGGACCGTTTAAAATGATCAATACCGAGGGCGCGGTCGTGCTCGGTATGGTCTATAATTTTTTGCCGTTTATGGTGCTTCCGCTGTATACCATCATGATGAAAATTGATGTTTCTGTCATTGAAGCGGCGCAGGATTTGGGAGCTAATTCAGTCAATGTATTTGCAAGAATTATTTTCCCCCTGAGCATGCCCGGGATTATTTCTGGAATTACCATGGTGTTTGTTCCATCCGTCAGCACATTTATTATTTCCAAAATGCTGGGCGGCGGCGCCAATATGCTCATTGGCGACCTGATTCAAGAGCAATTTATCGGCGGAAGCTATAATCCGCAGCTTGGATCGGCAATGTCCCTGATCCTGATGGTCGTTATTTTGTTGGTGATGAGCGTGATCAACCGCATGGATGACGAGGACAAGGAGGGGATGCTGATATGAAAAAGCTGATATCCCGTCTTTATCTGGGATTGGTGTTTGTTTTTCTGTATGCACCGATCTTTGTTTTGATTGCCTATTCCTTTAATGCATCGAAAAGCCGTGCGCATTGGACTGGATTCTCGTTAAAATGGTATGAGCGGTTGTTTCATGATGAGGATATTATCAAAGCATTGTTGGCATCCTTGCTGGTGGCGGTGATTGCTTCCATTTGTGCTACATTGCTTGGTACTGCAGCAGCAGTCGGCATATCGAATATGAAGAAATTGCCCCGTTCGGTCATGATCAACGTTACTTATTTGCCGGTTATTAATCCGGAAATCGTTATGGGCGTTTCCTTAATGCTGTTATTTTTGTTTTTTGAAAATACATTTGGCTTTATGCGAGGAATGTTTACGGTGCTGATTGCACATATTACCTTTAGTCTGCCTTATGTCATTCTGAATGTGCTGCCAAAACTTAGACAGATGGATCAGAATCTCTTTGAGGCGGCGCAGGATTTGGGCTGTACGCCGATGCAGGCGTTTCGCAAGGTTGTCATCCCCGAAATTATGCCGGGTATTTTTTCCGGATTTCTGATGGCATTTACCTTTTCACTCGATGATTTCATTGTGACTTTGTTTGTCAGCGGACCGAAGTTTACCACATTGCCGCTTGCCATTTATTCGATGACGAGAAGAAAGGTGAGTCCAAGTATTAATGCGCTTTCGACGATTATCTTTGCAGTCGTTTTAACCACATTAATCATTTATAATATTGTTGACGCAAAGCAACAGAAAAAGAACGAAAGGAAAGTAGCAAGATGAAAAAAGTAATATCAATTGGCTTGGTTTTGACAATGCTGTTGGCGTTATCAGTTTCCTTTACAAGCTGTAAAAAATATGCAGGAGAGGTTAACGTATATAACTGGGGCGAGTATATTCCCGATGGCGAAGATGGCTCCATGGATATTTTAAAAGAGTTTGAGGATCGGTATAACATCAAGGTTAATTATAAAGAATTCGACAGCAATGAAACGCTTTATGCGGAATTAAAGCCTGGTAATACCAGCTATGATGTTGTGATTCCCTCTGATTATATGATTTCCAGAATGATCGAAGAGGATATGCTCGAGAAGATCAATTTTGAGAATGTGCCGAATTACAGCAAAATTATGGAAGATTACAAGAAATCGGAATATGATCCTACCGGAGAATATTCCGTGCCTTATTCTTGGGGAACGGTCGGCATTATCTATAATAAAACTATGGTAAAAGAAACCGTTGACAGTTGGGATATTCTATGGGATCAGAAATATAAAGGAAATATTTTAATGTTTGATAATTCCCGTGACGCATTCGGTATTGCGCTGCAAAAGTTGGGATATTCGCAAAACACCACCGATGAAAAACAATTGGAAGAAGCCGCGGCGGCATTAAAAGAGCAGAAACCGTTGGTGCAGGCTTATGTTATGGACCAGATTTTTGATAAAATGGGGAACGGGGAGGCCGCCTTGGCTCCGTATTATGCCGGAGACGCCATTACGATGATGGAGGAAAATCCGGATCTCGGTTATGCAGTCCCGACAGAGGGCACCAATCGTTTCGTGGATGCGATGGTGATTCCAAAGGGAGCGCCGAACAAAGAAAATGCCGAAAAATTTATTAATTTTATCTGTGAAACCGACATTGCTAAGGAAATTGTAGAATATATCGGTTATTCCACACCTCATCAGGAAGCCTATGAACAATTGGATGATGAGATAAAAAATAATCCGATTGCTTATCCTTCTGCGGATGTTTTGGCAAACACCGAATTTTTTATCAATCTGCCTGCTGATGTCAATAAAAAGATTCAGGATTTATGGGTAGAGATCAAAACTGCTAAATAAATGATCATTTCAAAATAAAGTGATATCCCTTGTTGCAGAAAAAGTCACTGCCTGCAATAAGGGATATATTTTTCGATATGGATATTTGCAGACGGGGGAGTCGTCTGTAAATAGGCGATGTTTCCGTATTTTTTATAAAAATACAGGTCTTGCGGTAATATGGTATAATCAAGTTAGGAAGGAATGACGCTTTCTATGAAACGAATACCTGATATCATTACTTTTTTGCGTATTGTGGCAGCTGTGATGTTGTTGTTCACAACACCGTTTTCAATTATATTTTATCTGTTATATAGCTGGTGCGGCTTCAGCGATATACTTGATGGATACCTTGCACGAAAAAAAGGGTGGAGCAGTGATTTTGGAGCAAAATGGGATAGTTTTGCGGATATGGTCTTTGTTATCATAATGTTTATTGTATTCATACCGATTCTTGCGTGGACTCGTATCATTTTATACGGAATCGGTATTGTGATCGCCTTCAAATTGCTCTCGCTGATTATTGGGTTTGCTAAATTTCACACATTCGCATATATACATACTTATCTAAATAAAGCAACCGGTCTGATTCTGTTTAGTTTTCCGTTTTTCTATCCGATTTTAGATATGGGAATATTAGCGGCTGTATTATGGGTAACAGCTATTATTTCAGCAACAGAAGAATGCTTGATTTTAATAACCTCAACAACCTGGGACAGCAACAGAAAGAGTTTATGGAAAGAATAATGTTTTCTGAATGATATATACAGCAATAGCTTTTGGCTGAGAGTAATCATAAAAAAGCAACAAACAACCTCCGGCTATTCTGCCGGAGGTTGTTTGCAGTAAACATATATAGGAAAGAGAAGATTAGCGAAAAGTGAGTAGCGTATCAGGCTTTTACTCTACGTCTTGCAGAGCATCATAGCCTTCTTCGCCGGTACGTACTTTGATAACATTTTCAACGTCATAGACAAAGATCTTACCATCACCGATGTGACCGGTATAAAGGACTTTTTTAGCTGTCTCAATAACCGTTTCAACCGGCACTTTGCAAACGACGATATCGATTTTGATTTTCGGCAGCAAAGTCATATTCAGCGGAACACCACGGTAATATTCCATAGCGCCCTTTTGCATACCGCATCCGAGTACCTGCGTTACCGTAATACCGGAAACGCCGATATCATTTAATGCAAGTTTTAGCTCTTCGAATTTTGTCTGTTTTGTTACAATCGTAATTTTGGTCATCTTGACATCGCTTGCAAGTGATGCGTCTTTTGCCACACGTTCTACCGGAACTGCTTGCGTCGGAGCAACCGGAGCGGTATCTTCCATGGTGTCATTCGAGGAGATTAATCCGAACGAAGTTGTGCCGACCACCGGTGAGAAGTCTGCATAAGCGCTGACTAAACCATGTTCCGTGCTGTCCAAACCTTTGATTTCTTCTTCTTCCGATACCCGTAAACCGATCGTATGCTTGAGAATCTGGAAAACAATGGTCATCGTCACTGCTACCCAAGCGATGACGGAAACGACGCCTAACGCTTGGATGCCTAGGAGCTTGAAACCGCCGCCGTAGAATAATCCCAAACCAACATCAGGACTGTTAGAGAACAAACCGACCAATAAAGTACCGACAGCACCGCACATGCCGTGAACGCCGACAGCACCGACCGGATCGTCAACTTTCAAAATTTTATCAACAAACTCAATACCGAATACGACTACGAAACCGGCGATAATACCGATTACCGCTGCAGCCCAGGGGGCAACCGTGTCACAACCGGCTGTAATAGCGACTAGACCTGCCAACGTACCGTTTAAGGTCATAGATACATCCGGCTTTTTATAACGGATCCAAGTGATGATCATAACAGTCAAGGTAGCAACCGCGGCTGCAATGTTGGTCGTTGTGAAAATAAGACCCATGGCTTCTATTGCACTGCCTTCCGCAGATACGGTAGAACCGCCGTTAAATCCAAACCAGCAGAACCAAAGGATAAATACGCCTAATGCACCGAGTGTCAAGCTATGACCGGGAATTGCTTTCGGCTTGCCGTCTTTGCCGTATTTTCCGATACGGGGACCGAGAATCAAAGCGCCGATGAAAGCGGCAACGCCGCCGACCATATGTACTGCGGTAGAACCTGCGAAATCATGGAATCCGAGTTGAGCCAACCAACCGCCGCCCCAAATCCAGTGACCGGATATCGGGTAAATCACGGCGCTGATTACGGCGCTGTAAATACAATAAGAAATAAATTTAGTACGTTCTGCCATAGCCCCCGAAACGATGGTTGCGGCAGTTGCGCAGAAGACGGTTTGGAAAATGAAGAACGCGTATTTCGGAATACCTTCCGGCAATACAGAAGTGTATGCACCCTGTGTGAACAGATCCAAACCACCGATAAATGCGCTGTTTCCGGCAAACATCAAACCAAACCCAAACAACCAGTAAATCGGTGTTCCGATACAAAAGTCCATCAGGTTTTTCATAATGATGTTACCGGCGTTTTTCGCGCGGGTAAAACCGGTTTCAACCATTGCAAAGCCGGCTTGCATAAAGAAAACCAAGGCTGCTGCAACAAGTACCCAGATGGTACTTACAGATGAAAATGACATATGAAGCCCTCCCAAAAATAATGTAGAAAAGATAACAACAAAAAAAGCGCTGTGAGTTTATTACTCACAGCGCCTTTGCTGTTTATGTGTTTAGTATATACCTGCATTTTTTATTTGTCAATGCTTTTTTAAAAAAAAGTATATATATTTTTTATTTACTCAATTTATCGATGGATAATACACAAAATAGTAAAAATATTATTTCTAAAAATATGTTTTTTGAAATACTGTTTAAACAAAAAGCAAATGTTTTAAAGATTCTGCGGATCAAGAATTGATCTCTTTGTTAAAAATCAGAAAAATTATATTGCGTATAAGGCAAAGATAGGTCATATAAATGTATTATGTTTTTTATAAAATCTGTAAAATGGATAGAGCCACAACTCCGGGAATTCCTAATGTTGCTGATGTCCAAAAAGTAAAAATATTAAGTGGCAGAATCATTCCTGCTGCTCCAAACAGCAGCTTTATTCCTATGAAACTGCATATACCGGAGATACTTCCGAACAAGGCACTTTTGACCGGATGCTTCTGTTTTGCATAAAAAAACAGCATAACAATCGTAATACAACATAAAATAATGAGGATGGTGATTTGTCCTGATTCCATATCGTTGTACCTCCGTCTTTGGATGGTAATTAGTTTTGTATCAGCGTTTCAAATTGTAAATGATTTAAATTTTGGCTTTTGGCTTTTTTGATCAAATAGCGATATCGTGCTTCCAGCGCTTCCATTTCATAGATGCAGGATTCCGTTAAATCAAAATCAGTATATAAATCAAAACGGTTTTGTACATTGCGAAGCTGCTCTTTTACGATATTAATTTCCTCAATCACATCATCGTTTTTAACGATTGCAGATTTGCTTTTAGCTTTTGTGGCATAAATCGGTTTTAAAAAGGTTTGTAAAATTCCCTCCATTGGTCAACACTCTCCTTTGCGCAAATATAATAGCGTAAAAGATCTTCGGCATCGCAGTGATATCATCATATTGATCCTTTCTTTCATTTTGCCCATCTGCTTTTTAAGCAAAGGAGCAAAACAGAAGGGGAGTTCCCCTCTTATTAAAATTCTATGTAGTAAGGATTGGCAAATATACAATAATTATGCAAATGGATAAGATTTATTTCAAAAATAAAGGTTATTTTTGATGTACTTAGAACATAATAATTTTATACTGATGTCTTCATGAATGCCTGAATAAAATCAATGAGATGAATGCAAAAGGAGAATCTAAATGATTACTTATAAAAAAGTATTGAAACGTTATTGCCCGTCACGGGAACATAATGTTGAAATTGAAATATCACGTCATAAAGACGGACGTATTACAGAAAAATGTCTGCAAGAAAGTTGTGAAGTTCAAAAATGCAAAGTGTGCGGGAAAGCTCATTTATATTATTGAGAAATGAAAACCGGCAGGAAACCAAAAATGTTTCCTGCCGGTTTTAGATATTGCTAAATAAAAACTTGTTATTTTGCAATAATTTGGATATCGTTTTCATCTGCGGTAATGCCCAGCATAGTGATGGGTGTATCATAGTGGTCTACAATCATGTTAGCAACACGATCCTCCACTTTTTTTCGAATAATCTTACGCAGTTCTCTGGCGCCGAATTTACCGCCGTCAGCATGCTGTGCCAGATAGGTCAACGCTTTCTCATCATAGCTCATATCAATATTTTGTTCTTTTAACGGTTCTTTCATTTCGTCTAACATCAAGCCCGCTATTTTTTTCATGCTCTCTTGACTCAGCGGAGAGAATACAACAATTTCATCCACGCGACCAAGCAATTCAGGACGCAAAATTTCCTGTAAAGCCCGCATGGCCTTTTCTTTTGCCATTTCTCCCGCCTGTTTGTTAAAGCCGACAATATTGGATTTGTCAGAAGAACCGGCATTAGAGGTCATTACAATCACTGTATTTTGGAAACTTACGGTTCTGCCCTGTGCGTCAGTCACTTTTCCCTCATCTAAGATTTGAAGTAAAATATTCATGACATCCGGATGAGCTTTTTCAATTTCATCAAACAAAACAACGGAGTACGGTTTCCTGCGAACCCGTTCGGTCAACTGTCCGGCTTCTTCATATCCGACGTATCCGGGAGGTGCTCCTACTAATCGGGAAACGGCGTGCTTTTCCATAAATTCGGACATGTCGAATCGAATTAATGGATCGGTTGTTTCAAACAATTCTTCAGCCAGGCACTTTACAAGCTCGGTTTTTCCGACACCGGTAGGACCTACAAAGATAAAGGAAGCAGGTCTTTTCCGTTTATTGAGTTGTACTCGGCTGCGTTTGACTGCGGCGACCACTAAGGATACCGCTTCATCCTGACCAATGACCTTGGCTTTTAAATGGTTTTCTAATTCACTGATTTTGCCGTACTCGGACTGCTCGATTTTTGCAGCGGGAATACCGGTCCACATCTCGATGACCTTAGCTAGATCTTCTTTTGTGAGCTGAATGTCCGCTACAATTGGTTCCAATTTCTTTAATTCCTCTTTGGTTTGAATCAATCCGGATTTGATTTCGGCAAGCTTTTCATAATCAACATTTTCAGGATCCGATTCCAATTGCTCTTCAGCGGTCATCATCTCTTTCAGCTGCTGATTCAGCTTTTCGTAAGAAGCTAATTCCTTACTCCTCAGTGCAGCATGAGAACAAGCCTCATCCAGTAAGTCAATCGCCTTATCCGGTAAAAAACGGTCAATAATATAGCGTTCGGACAGCTTTACCGAAAGCCTTACGATACTGTCCGAAATTTTCACTTTATGAAACGCTTCGTAATAGCCTTTTACGCCAAGCAGAACATCAGTGGTTTCAGCAATGGTGGGTTCGTTAACGGTGATTGGCTGAAAGCGCCGTTCTAAAGCAGAATCCTTTTCAATATGTTTGCGGTATTCATCGAATGTAGTTGCACCAATGACCTGAATATCTCCTCTTGACAGGGAGGGCTTCAGAATATTTGCGGCATCCATAGAACCTTCTGCCGAGCCTGCGCCTACAAGTGTATGCACTTCGTCGATAAACAGAATCACATTTTTGGCGTTTTTGATATCATCAATGAGTCCTTTGATACGGCTTTCAAATTGTCCGCGAAATTGTGTGCCGGACACTAAGGAGGTCATATCTAACAAATAAATTTCTTTATCCTGCAACCGAAAAGGCACTTGTCCGGCTGCAATTTTTAAAGCAATACCTTCTACAATTGCTGTTTTGCCCACACCGGGTTCTCCAATCAGGCAAGGATTGTTTTTGACCCTTCTGTTGAGGATTTGAACGGCACGGGCGATTTCGGTATCTCTGCCAATAATGCGATCCAAGTTTCCGCTTCTGGCTTTCTCTGTCAAATTGATGCAATAGCTGTCCAAAAATTTATTCTTTTTTTGTTCTTTGCTTTTTTCTCTTTTTTTATCTTTTGTATTGGAGTCTTTGTCCGGACTTTCGTTTTTTTTGCTCAAGTCACCCATTCCGCCGAAAATGTTTTGTAAAAACGGAGGCATCGTATCTGCGCCGCCCATTTCAAAATCATCTCCGCCCAACTCCATTAATTGATTGGACATTTCTTCAATATCATCATCGGTAATTCCCATACTGTCCATCATGGAAGACACCTGAGGAATTCCAAGTTCTTTGGCGCATTTCAGGCAAAGTCCCTCATTAACTGTTTCGTTTCCTTCCATGCGGGACATGAAGACAACCGCCATTCTTTTTTTACACCTACTACAAAGCATTGATTTTCTCCCTTATATAAATTAATTGTCAATTACCATAGATGTTTAGTATAACCTTTTGCTATCATTTTCACTCTGATTTTTTTATTTTTAAAAATTCCGGTACATACATGATAAATGCAAAAACCACAAATCCGACTGCAACTCCGCTTAATATATAGAGTATGTTGGACGGCAGCGACGGAAAGACAATAATGATTATCATAATGGTATACAAAACCACCGTTGCGGCTTTACCGAACCACTTTGATGAGCGAATCGTTTTTCCTGATTTTACCAACACACAGCCGCCGACCAGCATTAATAATTCTTTGACCACAAAAATAATTACAAAAAATATTAATTCGGGATGACGGATACAGAGTGCGATACTGACAGCTGCCTGTGTTAATTTGTCTGCCAAAGGATCAAGAATTTTGCCAAGCTGCGTGATCATGTTGCATTTGCGGGCAATGATGCCGTCGGCAACATCGGTGAGCCCCGATACCAGCAGAATAATTGCCGATAGCCAAATGCGGTCCGGGAACATAAAATAAGCAGCTAGAAAAACAGGAATCAACACAATCCGAAAGACTGACAACATGTTCGGTATACTCATGACAATCAAAACCTTTCCCAATGCTGTAACGATCTGAATCAAAGTGACAGTATTGGCTATGATACTATTGTAGAACTTAATAATGGATTATATTCGTAGATAATCTTAAAAACATATGACTGATCGATGACGTTGTTATTAAGATTTTCCAACTGGTTGCCGGAAAGGTTAATAATCATAGCGATCACAGCGGTAAAAATCAACAGAAATACGATCGCCTGAACGATACCGATAACGGCACCCAATGCGGCATTGGCAGATCCGATCAGCGGAATTTTATCGATTATTTTTAAAGCTTTGGTAATTAATTTGACTGCAATACAGAAAATGATAAATAAAATAAGGAATACCAGCGTTTGCATGATCATGGTAGAAATCGGCGCAATCACTTTATCGACAACGTTTTCTGCGATTTCGGCTGTGGTAGGTGTAGATTGGATTAGCTTGTTTTTGATTTCTTCTGTGGAGCCGATATAAGAAGAGGCAAGAGCGTTGATTTTTTCAGGTATTGCGGCAAATGCTGTGTCAATCAATTGAGTCACGGTTTGCTCACCGCTATGTTTGGTGACCGCACTTTGAATTAATTCAATGGATTTGCTGCGCAGAAAGGTGTTAAAGATAAATTGTGAAATCGGCAAGCTGACAACATAAGCCAAAAAGGCAGCTGCTATGTATCCGATTAAATTAATAACAGTACGAATAAACCCTCGTTTGTAACCAATAAAAATGGCAAGAATCACAATCACTAAAACTGCGAGATCTAATATAATTGACATGACCAGGTCCCCTTTGCTTTTATTATTTTGAAACGAGAAATTGTGTTAATTTTGCTGCCGTTAAAACATATCCTTTTTGATTAAATAACAGCGTCCGCAATGGATTTGTTTCGGTTTGAACGGTTTTTATCTGCTGCAAATTTTTATCAAATACCGTAATGCTGTCTTCTCCCAAAACAAGTAAACAATCATCTCCGGCTTTGGCATCCACTGCCGGTTCCGATATTTCTGTCGAAGCGGTAGTATTGCCATTATCATCAATTAACAAAATGCGCGTATTGCGGGTGTTTTCGGTGTCCTCCAGCAGGACAGTGACGGAGTCGGATGCAGTGTTGCTGTGAAGCAGCAGTTTTCCGGAATAAATACTTTCGCTTTTCATTTTACCACTGCTGTCAAGGAGGTAAGTTGCGGTATCGGTTACAATACCGATTGTCCCATTTGCCTTATAATCGACCGAAATTGCCATGCAATCTTCCAGTGTTGTTTCAAATACTTCCTTTTTTGACTGAAGAGAGAGCTCGTATATTTTGGAGTTTGCACTGCCGTCTTCGACAGAAAGGGCAGCTACAACACAAGCATTGTTGTGTTTATTGAAATCAATGGAGGTAATGATTTTATCCGTTACATTCCAGGAAAAAACTTCCTGTAAGCCGGAGTCATATATTTTAAGACTGACGGAATATCTCTCGGTTTGTGTTACAATGGCGACATGTCCGTCGTTGCTGACAGCGCCATAAGCGATCGCCTCGGTCAATTTCTTGGTGCCGACTGCATTTTGGGCAGTGTCCAAACGGAATTGATATCCGCCTAAATCATAAGTAAGAACTCGCTTTGAAGAGGCAGTCATGATCGGATTGGAATAGCCATGGTGAGCGGAGTAGACCTGCTTTCCGCTTTCTGAGAAAGAAATCAAGTTGTTTTTGGTCAGCAGTAATATGTTTTTTCCGCAGCCGGTAATATCCAGCGGATTATTGCCTCCTAAAGAAACAGGAAATCCGTTCGCTGTAATACCGGTATCGGCATCGTCAGCGCTGTTGGCGCTTTCTAAGTCTCCTGTATTTCCGCTGCGAGAGAAATAAGTACCTAAGATGGCGATAACGGCGATTAAAAAGGCGACAATCAAAAAAGCGATCAGTCTTTTTTTCTTTTTTTTCTTCTTACGCAGTTTTCGATATTGTTCAATATCACTGATATTATCTATTGTTATTGCCCCCTTTACCGGTAATTGCATTCATTCCTTTTTATTCAAACATAAACCACTGCGCAGCGAAGCAGAGCATGAGTGCCGTTTCATATGCCTTCGGCACACGACGCTTGGCTATTGCACTTGCCACCCAATATAATCGGCAGCATTTCGGCAGAGCCCAGCTTGACTGAAAATGAACGTTCAAAATCTTTGATTTCGGTCACGTTCCAATGTTATTATAACATAAACCAATAGCGCAGTGAAACGAGCAATGTAACAATGTTCTCAAAAGCGCAATGTGCTTTTGAGGTTATTATTATGCATACCCCTCGCGCAACGAAGTGAAGCGGCATAACAATGTTCTTGAGAACGTTCGAAATCTTTGATTTCGGTCACGTTCCAAGGTTATTATAACACAAAACTTTTTTGTTGACCATGCTCTGTCATGGATTTTGTTTATTTTTTACAGTAAAAGTCTGATTCATTGTAAAATACACGGTTGAGATATAATCCGTGTGCCGGAGCGGTATGTCCCGCCCGGCTTCTATCACCGCTTTCAATAATTTTAGTTACACTTTCGTTTGGCTTCATGCCATAGTTTACCATCAAAAGCGTTCCAACCATGATACGCACCATATTGTATAAAAAACCGTCCCCTCGCACGGTGAAGATAAGGTGATTGCCGCTCTGTGTAACCGAAGCGGAGGTGATGGTTCTTATCGTAGATTCCGCGTCAGCTCCGCTGCTGCAAAATGCACGAAAATCGTGGGTGCCGACAAACTCCTGCGCGGCGGCATGAAGTTTGCCGTAATCTATTTTATAAGGATAGTGAAAAGACAAATCTTCCTCAAAGGGATTTTTACAGGGCGAATGCCAGATTTTATATAAATACTCTTTTCCGATACAGGAATATCGGGCATGAAAATCAAGCGGTACCTCCCGGCAGCTTAAAACAGCAACATCACGGGGAAGATAGCGGTTGAGCGCCAAAACCATTCGCTCACAGGGAATTGCGCATTCGGTCAGCATGTGAAAAAAATATTGATTGGCATGCACGCCGCTGTCTGTACGGGAACAGCCTACAATCGGTTCTCGCTTTTGTGCTACTTTTTCGATCGCATTTTGCAGAACTTCCGCTATCGAAATGCCGTTGCGCTGAACTTGATATCCGCAATAATTTGTGCCGCGGTAAGCAATTTCAAATAAAAGGTTTCTCATACGAAACTCCGTTTTTATATTATGGTTCCATTTTTTGTCTGTGTGGCGTGTGGCTTTTTTAAATGACCCAAGGCAGATAAATCCGCAGCAGAATGACAATTGTCATGCATCCTGCCATGACTGCGCAGGCAACAATATCACGACCGCTCAAATGCAGCTGTTTCATCCTGGTTCTGCCTTCTCCGCCATGATAGCAACGGCATTCCATTGCCAGTGCCAATTCTTCTGCACGGCGGATCGCCGAAATAAATAAAGGAATCAAAATCGGGATTAATGCTTTGGCGCGCTGGATGATGCCGCCGCTTTCCATATCTGCACCACGTGCTTTTTGTGCTGACATAATCTTGTCGGTTTCTTCCAGCAGGGTGGGGATAAAACGCAGGGCAATCGTCATCATCATAGCCAGTTCGTGTACCGGAAATTTGATGTATTTCAACGGCTTCAACAGACGTTCAATACCGTCGGTCAGCGCAATCGGGGAGGTGGTATAAGTCAGCAGAGAACTGCCTGCAATTAATGCAAGAATTCGGATGGACATAAAAATTGCCAGCCGGATGCCTTCCCAAGAGATCGTGAAAATGCCCCATTGCCATAAAACAGTGCTGCCTTTGACAAAAAAGATATTTAACACGGAAGTAAATAAAATCAGCGGCAAAACCGGCTTTAATCCTCTTAAAATCATTTTTAAGGGGATTTTGGAAACCAGATAAAGAATCAGTAAAAAAACAATTGAGATGGCGAATCCGATAAACTCCTTTATCAGGAACAGCATCACGATGTATGCAATCGTCAGGATAATTTTAATGCGCGGATCCAATTTATGGATGAAAGATTTCCCTGGAAAATATTGACCGATGGTGATATCAGAAATCATAACTCGCCACCTGCCTTTTTCATCTTTTCCAGAATCAGCTTTTTTGCGTGTTCCACACTGTAAACGTTGGTATCAATATCCACTCCGCGGGCTTTTAATTGATAAAAAATACGGGTGATCTGCGGCACATCCAGTCC
>CAUHFD010000041.1 GCA_959605275.1 uncultured Eubacteriales bacterium
AACGATAAGTTGTAGCCCCTTTTACTGGAGAAACCGAGGACAGGTGTATCGCGTGTTGCTTGTCAAGACGAACGACTATCGACAACCCGCGTCGCAACGCGGGTTGTCGGGTGCGGTTGGGATGGAGGGGTCGTCTCACTGATGTGAGACGCGTCCCCTCTCCCAGAGCGTTGTCGACTTTATGGACACGCTCATTAAAGTTGTTATTATGAAAAAACGAAAAGAGGCTCGCAGGAAAACCATCATTTTATAAAATATTCTTAAAGATTGGCAGTTCAGATTCCCAAACATGTTCAATCATGGTAATTGTTTCATTTATTTTTGAACAAAATTCCGCGGTATCTTGATATTGTATCAAAAATTTTAATTCGGAGATTGATTGATTTATGGTGTCGATTTCATTGTGCTTGACATACAGCAAAAGCCATTTTTCTTTCTCATCCCATTTTTTTTGAATATTTTCTGATTCTTTTACTGCTTTTTCAGTATCTCCCTCCATAGCGGCTTGTTCGGCAGCAAGCAGATATTCTTTCATCTGTGTTTTCATATGATAGGTATTCATAATGCCCATTGTACTGAGCATTGCAACTAAAATAAACAGAACAGATATGATTACGGCACGATTCATAGCAATGATCATTCCTTTTTATTATATTGATTTTGTGACAACGTATTCTTCGCCGGACTCATTAATGGTCATTAAAAAAACATCTTTTACATCTAAATTTTTTGCTTTTAATTTTCTTCCCAGCCAATCCATCGAAAAACCGAATATTTCCAAAGCAGAAGAAATAACTGTGCCGTCGCTGATTACGACGAGAGGCGGTTTTTTATCGGTACCGTTTATGCCCAGCATTTCCGGGGTAATTGTCTGAGCTGTATATTTTTGCAGCACGCTGACCTTTCCCGTTGTTTCTACAATAGCATAATTGACGTCTTTGATATCAAATATTCCATTTTCCCGCAGCGCTTCCATTAAATCATCGATGGAAAATCGCAGTTTTTTCAGTTGTTTTTGATTGATAATACCGTCTTTTATGATAACCACAGGATTTCCGGAGAAAAAACCTCGAAATCGTTTGCTTCTCAGTGACAAAGCGGAGACGGCAAATTCAAACATAACAAGTGCCAAAATAGGAACTGCTCCCAGTATCATAGGAATATTCGTGTCTTCGATGGGAAGAGCTGCAATATTAGAAATGAGAATGGTTGTGACAAGTTCAGATGGCTGCAATTCTCCCAGTTGTCGTTTTCCCATGAGTCTCATACAAAAAATAACAAGAAAATAAAGCAATACAGCCCGGATAAATACTACTAGCATGGTGGATATTCCTCTTTTCCTTTGGTTTTGTGCATGATATTTTCAGTATTTCCTTTTTGCTTTGAATTATCAGAGCAATAGTGGTAACAATGAATATAGATAATGTTTGTGAATTGTTCAGTGGGCATGAGATGTACAAATTTCAGAAATGTTCCACAGAAGGGTATGAGACTAGTATGTTTCGATTTTTCAAAGATAAATTACAGTACATGAAGGCAGAACGGCAGGTCAGCCGATCACCTGAACTTCCCGAAACAAGTAGTAAGCTAACGGAAAACTTAAATGATAATCTGATTACAATTATGGAGAAATACCGTAATTCTTCCGATTTTTTAAAAAGAGAAATTTTGTTGGACGGTCATTCTGTGGCAATATTGGCTGATGAGGGAATGATTGATCTGCAAACCATGACAGAGATGATATTCGAACCGCTTCAGCAAGCAAAATTTTCTTCTCAAACAACACCGACGGATATCTATGATTACATTGAGCAAAAAATTATCATTGGTATCGATGTAACCGATGTCTATGATTGTGAAAGTGTTTTCAGCTTTATTATGTCGGGATTCGTTGTTATTCTAATTGACGGCTTGTGCAAAGGAATTGCGGTAGGTGTACAAGGCTTCCAATTCCGTTCCATTTCAGAGCCATCGAGCGAGATTAATCTGCGTGGATCCCGGGAAGGATTTACGGAGCCGATTCGAATTAATCTCACCATGATTCGCCGTCGTATCAAATCGCCGGATATGAAGTTTGAGCTGTTTAAAATTGGAAAGGTCAGTAATACCGATGTATGCATGGTATACATGAACAGTAAAGTGTCCGATAAATTGCTGAGGGAAATTAGGCATAAACTGCGGAACATCGATATGGATATCATTCTGGAATCGGGGTATATTCAGCCTTTTTTACAGGGCAGCCCATGGTCCTTTTTTTCTGATGTAGGGACAACGGAACGTCCGGATACTCTTTGCGCCAAAATTTGCGAGGGAAGAGTAGGAATTTTAGTGGACGGTACGCCGTTCGCGTTGATCGTTCCGTATTTATTTAATGAGAATTTTCAAAGTATTGATGATTATTGCCACAAGCCGTATTTTGCTACCTTTATACGCTGGATCAAGTATATTTCCTTTTTTACAACCATTTTGCTGCCCGGCGTCTATGTTGCTGTCGGGACATTTCATCCTGAACTGTTTCCACATGCACTGTTGTTTAATATTGCGGCGGCGGAAGAAACGACGCCGCTGCCGTTGGTTTTAGAGGCGCTGGTCATCCATTTTATTTATGAGATTATGCACGAGGCAGGATTACGTCTGCCGCGTCCGGTCGGACATGCAGTAAGCATCGTGGGCGGATTGGTAATCGGCGATGCTGCGGTGACAGCAGGGCTAATCGGGGCGCCGATGGTTATGGTAGTTGCTTTGACTGCTATTAGCTCTTTTGTCGTGCCGTCCTTGTATGAATCGGTATCAATACTTCGGTTTGGATTTATTATTATCGGCGGAATATCGGGACTTTACGGGATTACCCTGGGGCTTGCCTTTCTGTCGGTTAATCTCAGCAAGTTAAACAATTTCGGCGCACCTTATTTGGCTCCGTTATCCCCTTTTAGCCTGAAAGCAATGAAAGATGTTTTAATTCGGGCCGGTTGGAACCGATTGAGTAAATCTAATGCGAAAATACAGGATTTTAAAGGGGTCGATATCGATTGACGCTGAAAGCCAACACCGCATGAAAAGGGGAATAGACATTGGAAAAAAATCGAATCAGCATCATACAATTGGTACTGCTGTTGTTTTTATCACGAGCATTTGTTATCTTAACCTATGTGCCCGGTATCGGAAACAGTTTAAGCGGTGCGTCTATTTTGTTTGGAAATATTATCGGCTATGCTGTTGTTCTTTTGTTTTTTGTGCCGTTAATTATTATGGCGAAAAAATATCCGGAACGCTCGTTGGTAATGAATTTAAGCTATGCGTTTTGCCGTTTAGGTCCGTTTATTAGTTTAATTTATTATCTTTTCATTGTCCTGCTTGCGTCCAATACACTTGCTCATTTTCAATTTTTTATGGTGAATGCAGTGTTTACCGAAGCAAATGTATGGGTGATTATTTTGCCGATTATGGCGGTAGCTGTTTATGCCGCCTATATCGGTATTGAAGGAATTTCACGCTCCGGTTTTTTGGTGATGATCGGATTTACGATTGCTTTTTTGTTTATTGTGTTTTCATCGATACCGAATGTAGAAATGGTGAATGTCAAACTTCCTGTCAATGGCAGACTGCGGGAAATTGCTTTGAGTGCTTACGGAGTGGTGTCCAATACCGTGGAGGTATTGTTGTTTTATTTGCTGCTTCCGTATTGTAAAAGCAAAATCAAACCGGGTGTATTTGGGCTGGTGATCAGCCTGACGGTGTTGACCGAGCTTGTTACTTTTTTTATCGTGTCGGTGCTCGGAGATTTTGCAGCATCTCAGACGTTCCCATTCTATGCGCTTGCATCTATGTCAGAACTTTCTATTTTTCAGAGGCTCGATGCACTGCATATGGGTATTTGGGTGTTTGTTGCGTTTATTAAATTATCCTTATTGATTTTTTTGGCAACGGAAATTTTAAAGTTTATCACTCCGAAAAATAAGAGCGGAAACCCATATCATCGGATAAGCTTGTTGATTACCTCGGTTTTGATATTGGGGTTTGCTGTTCCTGCCTGCTATCATATCGAGTGGTTACGGATTTTATATCGGATATTATATAGCGGTATCCCGGTAATTCTTCTGGGGGTTATCATCCCAATGATTGTTTTATGGCGGATTCATATACTGAAAAAGAAACAAACCTTAAAAAGGAATGATGGTTAGATGAGCAAAAAAATGGGATTGTTTTTGATAACTGCCTTGCTTTTTTTGTGCAGCGGATGCATTCCTTCGGTAGAGCTGAATGAGCGGGCTATTGTTCAGGCAATCGGCGTGGATACCGTAAAAGGTGGATATCGTGTTTCTTTGCAAATATTTTCTCCCGGTGGGGGAGACGGGCCGACTGAAATTAATGCCGGTCAACAAAATGCAAAAATGATCACGGCGGAGGGGAAAACCATTTCGGATGCCATTCAGCAGGCGACGCTGGAACAGGGAAGACAGATTTTCTATGGGCACAACCGTCTTTTGGTAATTGGAGAATCAACCGTAAAAAAGGGAATATCCGATATTCTTCCTTTTTTTAATTCAGGCTATCAGTCACGCCCAAGTATCAATGTCATGGCAGCGGAGGGGACGGCGGAAGGAATATTAAGTGCAAATATTCAGCAGGGTATCATACCGGCAGAGTCTTTAGAAAAAATGGTGGAAAATTACAGTGAAAACGGCAGTGTCATGCAAACAAAATTAATGGATGTCATTAGATCATTTTATAATGAGTCCCGATGCGTTACTCTTCCAAAAGTTGCGTTGACCGGAGCGAATACAGACAAAGACTCTTCCGAAGAAGCAGATCAACAGATTGAAAAAAGTCATTTGGTGATGATAAAAGGTTCTGTGGTTCTTAAAAACGGAATATCGGTTGGAAATTTAGATGAAGATCAGACGCGCGGATTGGTGTGGATGTCTGACCATGTAAAAGAAACCCTGCTGGTAATTCCTTATCGGAAAAGCACGAATGAAGAAGCCGAACAGGTATCGCTTAATATTTACAGCAGCAGAACAAAAATTACTCCGGAGATCAGAAACGGAAAAATGCTTTTTCAGGTGACCGTTCATGCTGTCGGAAAAATCAATGAGATGAGCTTAAAAACACAGTTTTCTTTTTATGAGGATGATCTGATTCAAATTGAGCAAGCGGCGGAACAAACGATACGCAATCAGTGTGAGTCTGCATTTTCCCGTGTTGCATTGGCTTATCATGCCGATGTTTTGAATTTCGGCGCCAGGATTAAACAGAAAAGTCGGGAACAGTGGAAAAAAATACAGGATAACTGGCCGGAAAAAATTTCCGATGTTTCTTTGAAATATGATATTCATGTAGATGTGGACCGTTTGGGATTACAAACGAATGATAAGCAAGCACAATGATCATTGAAAAATCAGCTGCAAAGCGAATTTGCTTTGCAGCTGATTTTTTATTGCCTTGCATCGGAGCGCGCATAATAAAATGGTTCTTTTAAGACTTCATCTATTGGTCTTTTCGGATTGATATGGCTTGCTTTTTATGAAAAATACGGTATAATAGTATCAAAAGCTGTCAGGCAGTTTTTTTAGTGGTGATAAGCATTGGATAGGGTTTGTTTGTTGCTTATCCGGCATCGTTTTCATTTGCTGTGTTTGACGACGGATTTGTTCTGTTTTTATATTTATACCGCATCATATATCAAAGTTCAGAGAGGAATGTTCATAAAGATGAAAAAAGAGCTTCAGCAAAAGATTCAACAATTAAAACAGGAAAAGGATATCGCCATATTGGCACATAGTTATCAGTCGGTTGATATTTTGGAAATCGCTGACCAGACAGGGGATTCCTTTAAGCTGAGTGTCGTTGCAAAGGATATGCCGCAAAGCACCGTGGTTTTATGCGGCGTTCGTTTCATGGCGGATACGGTCAAGATTCTATCTCCCGAAAAAACAGTGATTCTGCCAATGGCTGAAGCGACCTGCCCGATGGCAGAGCAGATTGATCCTGCCCGTGTTTTAGCGTATAAAAAAGAACATCCCGATCATAAAGTAGTAGCTTATGTCAATACAACCACCGAATTAAAGGCAGTTGCTGACGTTTGTGTCACTTCCTCCAGTGCGCTCAAAATTGTGAGCAATCTGGAAGAAAAAAATATTCTGTTTATTCCCGATAAAAACCTTGGTTCGTTTATCCAAAAACAACTTCCCGAAAAGAATATTGTTTTGTGGGATGGGTACTGTCCGGTACATAATGCGGTTGCTGTTGACGAGTGTAAAGCGGCGGTGGCGCTGCATCCGAATGCCAAAGTACTGATGCATCCGGAATTACCTGCTGAGGTGCTTCAATTTGCGGATGTGATCGGCTCGACTGCAGATATTATTCGATATGCTTTAGACAGCCAAGATGATTGTATTGTCGGCACGGAAAATGCGGTGAGAAATTATTTGGCGGAGATGCGTCCGGACAAGCAGTTTTATCTTTTGTCGAAGGGGCTCATTTGCCCCGATATGCGGATGACCACTTTAACCGATGTTTACCATGCAATGCTTGGGCAGGGAGGTCAGGAAATATGTCTTGATGAAGGAGTACGGTTAAAGGCAAAACACGCCATTGACGAAATGATTCGACTTGGCAGATAATAAAAAAGAAACCGTCAGGCGGCTGTGGCTGTTTGACGGTTTTTGCATAATCATGTTGTGTATTAATTCATTGAAATGAAAAAACTCACTGAAATCAGATTGATTTTAGAATGATTCTTATAAATTGTGCAGGATTTTGAAAAAACACTTGCAAAAACTGAATAGAGCGCATATAATAAATAATAGAGAAATTGTTCGGGAGGATATATGGATGGCAGGATATCAATCAATGTCGAAAGAGCAGTTACAGAAAGAAAAATCTGCTCTTGAAGTGCAGTATGCAGAATTTAAAGCAAAAGACCTTAAGTTAGATATGTCCCGCGGCAAACCGGGTGCAGATCAGTTGGATTTGTCTATGGGGATATTGGACTGTCTGGACAGTAACGATATTATGAAAACGGCGGACGGTATGGATGTCCGAAATTACGGTGGATTAGATGGAATCCCCGAAGCGAAAGCGCTGTTTGCTGAGATGTTGGGTGTAAAAACAAGTGAATTGTTTATCGGAGGAAACTCCAGTTTGAACTTAATGTATGATGCTGTTGCCAAAGCAATGTTTTTCGGTACGGTGGCAGATTGCGCTCCTTGGAGCAAATCAGACAAAGTAAAGTTTTTATGTCCGGTTCCGGGATATGACCGGCATTTTGCGGTAACGGAGCAATTCGGGATAGAAATGATTAATGTGGATATGACTCCGGATGGTCCTGATATGGATGCGGTAGAAAAGTTGGTTGCATCTGACGATGCTATTAAAGGTATTTGGTGCGTGCCAATGTACTCTAATCCGGACGGCATTACATATTCTGATGACACGGTGCGGCGCTTTGCTGCTTTGAAGCCGGCTGCAAAGGATTTTCGGATTTTTTGGGATAATGCTTATTGTGTACATCATTTGCAGAAAGAGCATGACTCATTGCTGAATTTGATGGATGAGTGTAAAAAGCAGGGAACTGAGGATATGGTATATATGTTTGCCTCTACTTCTAAAATCAGCTTTCCCGGTGCCGGCGTTGCAGTCATGGCTTCCAGTGAGAAAAATATGGCGTTTTTAAAAGGACAATTATTTTATCAAACGATCGGATTTGATAAAATCAATCAATTACGGCATGTAAAATATTTTAAAAACCTGGATGGAATCAACGCACATATGGAAAAGCATGCTGCCATCATCAAGCCGAAATTTGATGTTGTGCTGGAGATGCTGGATAAAGAGATTGCGCCGTTGGAAATCGGTTCCTGGAAAAAACCAGCCGGCGGATATTTTGTGTCTTTTAATTCTTTAGAGGGTTGTGCGACTCGTACATATGAGTTGTGCAAAGAGGGCGGCGTTACATTGACCAAAGTCGGAGCTACCTTCCCTTACGGTCGAGATCCGAAAGATTCTAATATTCGGATTTCTCCAACTTTTCCTCCGGTTGAGGAATTGAAACTGGCAATGCAGCTTTTCTGCATTTGCGTAAAGCTTGCGACAATAGAAAAACTATTGGCATCAAAATAAAAAAAGAAGCCGCTGACGCGCGGCTTCTTTTTTTTATAAAATAGTGGAAATTCGGTAAAGAATCTGCTATACTGAAATATAATGGTACTGTAATATTTCGGGGAGGTGCTTTTGATGGCGGAAATAAATGTTGTTTGGCAGGATCGTAAACGGACTTTGTTCGGCTTGCCGTGGTCTTTTACCAAATATTCGTTGACCGAAGAAAAGTTGTTGATTGAAACGGGCTTTTTGAATAAAAAAGAAGAAGAGGTTCGATTGTATCGTATTATGGATGTGACCCTCAAACGTTCATTAGGGGAACGGATTTTCGGATTAGGCACGATTCATTGCTGTTCTGCCGACCGTTCAACGCCTGAATTCGATATTCTGAGAATTAAGAGATCCGGAGAAATCAAAAATATGCTGTCGGATATGATTGAACAGCAGCGGACCATAAAAAGAGTTGCCAGCAGAGAATTCATGTCTGACCAGGATGACAATGATTGTGAGGACGTTTATGATTAAAAAAAGGTGCGACATACAGTGATCATGTATGCTGCACCTTTTTCTTTTTAGGCGATACTACTACCCGAATGATGCAGTATTGACTGAAAAAATTACTCATATTTTACCTAATATTGGTATACAATAAATAGGAATCTATGATATCATTATCCAATCATAAAATTAGGGAGGTATTACCATGTTGTACGCGGTGATTGATGTGGGCTCTAACTCGGTCAGATTGTCCGTATATCAGTGTGAAAACGGAAATATCCAGCCGTTGATTGATAAAAAAGATACTGTGGGACTTGCAGGTTACATTGAAAACGGGATTATGGTTGAAGAAGGAATGAAAAAAGCGGCGGAAACAATCGGCAATTTTTATACTATCGCCCGAAATTTTAATATTCCGAGTATCTCCGTTTTTGCTACTGCCTCTTTGCGGAATGTAGCAAATCAAGAGGAAGTGCTGCGTTATATTCGGGAATATGCCGGTGTTGCGCCCGAAATTATTACAGGAGAAGAGGAAGCAAGACTTGACTTTATCGGCTCTACCCATTTTTTGAAAATGGAACGGGGAATATTGGTGGATATCGGCGGCGGTAGTACTGAGTTAGTATTATTTGATAAAGGCAGTATCCTTCACTTATCCAGTTTTCCGATCGGTTCTTTAAATTTATACCAAAACCATGTCAGCGGTGTTTTTCCGGATAAAGAAGAACGGCTGGCAATCAAAAAGCATATCCGTCAGGAGTTTGAGAAATTATGCTGGCGTCCGGAGAATGATGTCGCGTTGATCTGTGGCGTGGGAGGCACTGCGCGGGCTTTTCGTAAGCTGTGCCGCGAGCTGTTGGATGTACCGGCAGAAGTAGAATATCTGGATACGGAATATTTGTCACAATTGAATCGTATGCTGCGCAAAGGGGATTTGTCAATGCGCCGCAGATTTTATAAAGCAGTACCGGAGCGTATGTTAAACATTCAACCCGGTTTGATGCTGTTGGCGGAAGTCGCGAAAATGTTTGGCTCCAAGCAGGTGGTGGTCAGCAAATATGGCGTACGGGAGGGCTACCTGATTGACAAAGTGCTTGGCAAGCAAAAATTATCGTAACATTTTACCGGATAGATCTGCATAAAGTAAGGAGAAGTGAACGATGGGTAGTAAGGAAGAAGCGCGCCGATATATGCAAAACAGAGAGCTTTCCTGGCTGAAATTTAACGAGCGTGTTTTGGAAGAAGCAAATTGTCCTAACACACCGTTAATGAATCGTTATGAGTTTTTATCAATATTTACCAGCAATTTAGATGAGTTTTTTATGGTACGGGTGGGCAGTCTGATAGACTGTATGAATTTTGCGCCAGAATATACTGATAATAAAACGGGTATGACCGCGAAAGAAGAGTTGGAAGCAATCCATAAAGCGGTGCGCCCTTTATATAAAAAAAGGGATGAGTCTTATCGGGCATTGACAAAAGAGTTGACCGAATATGGGATTGTCCATCTCCACTTTAACGATTTGTCTAAGCAGGAAATCAAACGGATGGATCAATACTTTTTTCATTCTATTTTGCCGTTGCTTTCTCCGCAAATTATTGATCCGCGCCATCCGTTTCCTCATATCGGCAATAAACAGATCAATATTGCGGTGACGCTGAAGCGGGGAGATAAGCAACTGTTTGGAATCATCCCGTTGCCTACCAGTATCGGCAGATTGTTTTATCCGGATGCGGACAGTGCTCGCTTTTTGCTTGCGGAAGATATATTGCTGCATTATGCAGAAACAGTATTTGATATGTATACTGTACTGAATAAAGCCATTATCTGTGTAACCAGAAACGCAGATATTGATACCGATGCCGGAGATATTGATGAAGATATCGATTATCGTCAGCATATGAAACAAATTTTAAAGGAACGTTTGCGGTTGGCTCCGGTTCGTCTGGAAATGAAAGGAGAGCTGCAAGAGGAAACGATGCGGTTTTTATCTGAAAAACTTCATTTAAAGTCACATCAGATTTTTACCTCAAAAGCACCGCTTGATTTATCCTATTGCTTTTCCCTGGAAAAGCGGCTGACAGGCAAAGACAGGGATGTTTTGCTCCGCGCACCGCATCAGCCACAGCCGTCTCCTTTTATTAACACGAAGGAAAGTGTTTTACAGCAAGCTTGCCGTAAGGATATTCTGCTTTCCTATCCATATGAAAGTATGCAGCCGTTTTTGAATTTGATCAAAGATGCGTCGGTTCATCCTGAGGTTTTATCGATTAAAATTACGTTATATCGAATCAGCAGTCATTCGAAATTGGCGCAGTATCTCATTGAAGCGGTGGAGAATGGCAAAGATGTTACGGTACTTATGGAGCTTCGGGCGCGGTTTGATGAGCAGAACAATATTGAATGGGCGCAGCGATTAGAAGAAGCGGGTTGTCATGTTATCTACGGTACCGATAATTTCAAGGTACATTCCAAAATTTGTTTGTTGACAGTGCGGCATCACGATGAAATCCGCCATATTACGCAGATTGGGACCGGAAATTATAATGAAAAAACAGCAAAGCTTTATACCGATCTCAGCTTTATTACAGCGGATCCGGAAATTGGAAAGGATGCGCAGGAGTTTTTTTTGAACATGTCGATGGGTAATTTGAGGGGAAAATACAATCAACTTTGGGTGGCGCCGTCTGACTTTAAAGAACGGATTTTGCACCTCATCGACGGAGAAATCGAAAAAGCGCAAACGGGCAGACCGTCCGGAATCATTATGAAGTGTAATTCATTTACCGATCGCGATATTATTCAGCGGCTTGCCAAGGCGTCTCAAGCGGGGGTATCGATTCAATTGCTGGTGAGAGGAATTTGCTGCTTGCTGCCTGGTGTGCCCGGCGAGACCGAAAATATATCGGTAATTAGCATTGTCGGCCGTTTTTTGGAACACTCCCGTATTTATTGCTTTGGAGCCAGAGAAGAAATAGAAGTGTATATTTCTTCCGGAGATATGATGACCAGAAATACCGAAAAGAGGGTAGAAATTGCCTGTCCGATATTAAACGGTCAGTTAAAGAAACGTATTTTGGCAATGCTGGATATTATGTTTGTCGATAATGTAAAAGCAAGAGAGATGCATCCGGACGGCAGTTATACTTGCAGAAAACCTGGAAATGAGCATCCAGTCAATGCACAGGAAATTTTTATCGAACAGGCTTTGCATCCGAGTATGCAGGAAGATGAACGGGAGGGAACATCCTTTCGGGAGCGTTTTCACCGGTATTTGGAATTGCGGCGGAAGACGAAAAAATAAAAGGTATTTTGAAAAGTCAGTAAAACATTTCCCAATGTTCAAAAAAATATCACATATTTGTGTTAAGCTGAATTCAAACAAAAAATCGCGTCGGGAGGAAATGGTATGTATCATATTTTGGTTGTAGACGATGAAGACAAGATTCGCGATATTATTAAAAAATATGCAAACTTTGAAGGATATTCCGTGACCGAGGCAGCTAATGGTATGGAGGCTGTGGAAAAATGTAAAAGCCATAAATTTGATATCATTATTATGGACATTATGATGCCGGAACTGGATGGATTTTCTGCTTGTCGGGAAATTCGAAAGACTTCGGATACGCCGGTTATCATGCTTTCTGCCCGAGGTGAGGAATATGATCGGATACACGGCTTCGAGCTGGGGATTGATGATTATGTCATCAAACCGTTTTCACCCAGAGAACTGATGATGCGGGTGGACGCAATTATGAAAAGAAGCAAAGGAAGCATGAAACAGGAAAACGAGGTGTTTGAACAGGGCGGTCTGGCAATTGACTTTACCGCGAGAACGGTATGTGTTGACGGTGAGCGGCTCAGCCTTTCTCCTAAAGAATATGATTTGCTCTTTTATTTGGTTAAAAACCGCGGCATTGCGTTGACGCGAGAGCGGCTTATCACTGAAGTATGGGGCTATGATTTTTACGGGGATGACCGTACTTTGGATACCCATATCAAATTACTGAGAAAGAGTCTCGGAGATTACAGCAGATATATTGTTACGCTAAGAGGGGTGGGATACCGCTTTGAAACGAATCAAGCTTAGCCTAAAATGGAAAGTATTTCTTTGCTTTGCTGTTTTTACTGCAGTTATTATTTGCTTACTGTGGTTGTTTCAAACGGTATTTTTGGAAGACTTTTATAAGATGATTAAAACACGCAGTATCCATTCCAGTGCTGTAACCTTGATTAAAAATATTGAGCAGGATGATTTGGAAACGGTTATTTCTAATATCGCTGAGGGTAATGATATTTGTATTCGAGTGGTAGATCAGAACGGAATCGATATCAGCAGTGCGGAAATGGCGCGGGATTGTACGATCCATAAACTGGGCGCCCGCCAATTGTCGATATATTACTTAAATGCGTTGGAAAACAATGGCGAATATTTGGAACGCAGGGTAAAGTTTACGCCTGATGTTGGTTTTTTTAATGAGTTTGGTTGGAATAACACCAATCCCAATACTGACCAGTCGCGCAAAGAAATGGAAAGCATTATTTACGTAAAGCTGACGCAGCGAGATAATCAGGAAGTGATGATTATGCTCAATGCGGTTATTTCTCCGGTGGATGCGACTGTCCGTACTTTGCGCATTCAGCTGATGTGGATATCGGTTATCTTAATTCTATTGGCGTTGATATTGTCATTAATCATTGCTAAAATTATTTCAAGACCGATAGAAAAGATTAACGATTCGGCAAAGCTATTGGCAGAAGGAAAATATGATATTACTTTTCCGAACAACGGTTATCGGGAAATCGCCGAGTTGGGAGACACGTTAAACTATGCCGCAACAGAGCTTTCTAAAACGGAAGAGCTGAGGAGAGAATTAATTGCAAACGTATCTCATGACTTGCGTACGCCTTTGACCATGATAACCGGCTACGGC
Source organism: uncultured Eubacteriales bacterium (assembly GCA_959605275.1). Lineage (GTDB taxonomy): Bacteria > Bacillota > Clostridia > Oscillospirales > Ruminococcaceae > HGM13222. The sequence goes on from CAUHFD010000041.1 coordinate 13,534, forward strand.
GAAGTAATGCGGGATCTGCCGGGAGAAAATACGCCGGAAAATGTGCAGATTATCATTGACGAGGCAAAACGGCTGACCGATCTTGTGAATGATATGCTGGATATTTCGAAGCTGCAATCGGGCACCCAAACATTAAAATTAGAGCGGTTTTCCCTGACCGAGACGATACAGGATACCATGCTGCGATATCACAAGCTGACGGAACATGACGGATATCAGATTTCTTTCTTATATCGGGAAAATGTTTTTGTGATAGCGGATCAGCTGCGCATTTCTCAAGTGGTTTATAATCTGATTAATAATGCGATCGTTTATACCGGTGAAGATAAAAAAATCGAAGTCTCTCAAACAGTATATGATGACAAAGTGCGCATTTCGGTAACGGATACCGGAGAGGGAATCGAGCAGGATATGCTGCCGCTGATATGGGATCGTTATTATAAAGTGGATAAAACACATAAGCGCGCGGTAGTGGGAACCGGATTGGGGCTTTCGATTGTAAAATCTACCGTTGAGCTGCATGGCGGTACCTGTGGCGTAGCCAGTCAAAAAGGCGTCGGAAGCACTTTTTGGTTTGAATTAAAGCGTGACGATGAAAAAGGCGCAGCAGAATAATGATCCTATATGACGATAAAGCAGGAGGATCGTTTTTGCCGTTTTTTTATAAAGATTTGATTTTGTCTTGTCCATCTGATGCTGTTTTCAGTTATTTGTTATTGTTGTTTGCTTGCGGACTTAAAAATTTTGAAACCGGAATATTTGCTTCAAATTTAAAGGACAGATCTGTATCGCTGACAATATAGTCCACATCGTTTATATGACATTGTTTCCATGCGGCAGTTTTACCGAATTTATTACTGTCGCATAAAAACACAGTTGTTTTGGCATGCTCCATCATTAATTTTCTCAGGGGTATTTCTGATAAATAGCAATCGTAAATTGTTCCGTCGGTTGTAATGCCCTGCGCTGAAAAGAACGCGATATCGGCTTGTATCGATGAAATGACAGAATCGGCAAAATGGTTTACCAGTACCGAGTGATTCTCCGTGCTGATCATGCCGCCGGTGGAGATTGCTTTTACACCAAACTGCGTCAGAAAATACAGACCGTCTATGCTGTTGGTAATAATGGTGATATCTTTTATCGAAACCAATTCGCTGAGTAAAAAATAAGAGGAACTGGAACCATCTGCAAATATGACATCGCCTTCTTTTACCAGCGCGGCTGCTGTTTGGGCAATACGCTTTTTTTCACGTATGTTTTTATGACTGCGCATGGAAAAAGAAACGATGCTGTTAACAGAATCGGTAATTTGAACGCCGCCGTAACTTCGAAGCACCAGCCCCTGTGCTTCCATTGATGATAAGTCTCGCCGTATACTGGAAGGGCTGATGCACATTTTTTGAGACAGATACTCTACTGTTGCGTATCCGGTTTGCTTTAAAATATCCAGAATTTCTTTTTCTCTTTCACATTTAAACATATCAGACTCTACTCCATTCTTTTTAGCCCTGTTTCGATATTGTACTGTGAAGTTTTTATCTGTATTTGAATATCAATGATGAAAAAAGAATTTCCTTTTTTCATTCAGGATAGTTGACAAAATAGAATTTGCGCATTTCTGCTCATTTTAATTAAAAAATGTTGAAAATTGTCTTTTTTCTCGCCAGTGTTGCATTTTTTTATCTATTATAATATACTGTTATAAAAATGTAAAGAGGGAGTAAAGAGATTGTATGACATAACAGCACAGGTGGTGGGATATCTTGGCTTGATATTCGGAATATTGGCGTATCAAAGCAACAC
>CAUHFD010000042.1 GCA_959605275.1 uncultured Eubacteriales bacterium
TGCCGAATACGGCAAATGCTACCCAACTGATACTTATGCACCCGGAGATATTCAAAGATTATGAAATTACAAAGGGCAAGATGGACGACGTATTTCTTGCCGTTACGGGCAAAAAGTTGACGGGAGGTACCGCACAATGACAGGGCTTGGCGTATTGATAAAAAGAAACTGTAAATTGTTTTTTAAGGACAAGGGAATGTTTATCACCTCCTTGATTACCCCGCTTATTTTGCTTGTGCTGTATGCAACCTTTCTTGCAAAGGTGTACCGGGACAGCTTTGCTTCGGCTATGCCGGAGGGATTTTCCGTTCCGGAGGCGCTGATTAACGGTACTGTCGGCGGACAACTGATATCGTCCCTGCTTGCAGTGAGCTGCGTGACGGTGGCTTTCTGCACGAATCTGTTGATGGTGCAGGACAAGGCGACCGGAGCGCGCAACGATCTCACCATGGCACCGGTAAAGCATTCCACCCTTGCGCTGGGATACTTTGCGGCAAGTGCAGTGGCAACGTTGATTATCAGTTTTACCGCACTTACGGTATGCCTGATTTATCTGGGCGCAACCGGCTGGTATTTGACGGCGGCAGATGTGCTTTTGCTGGTACTTGACGTTACATTGCTTGTTCTGTTCGGTACAGCGCTGTCATCGGTTATCAACTTTCCGCTGTCCACAAATGGTCAGGGCTCGGCAGTCGGCACCATTGTCAGCGCGGGTTACGGATTTATCTGCGGCGCGTATATGCCCATTTCTGCTTTCTCCGATGGGCTTCAGCGGGTGATTTCGTTTCTGCCAGGTACCTACGGCACCTCGCTGCTGCGCAATCATGCGCTTGCCGGCGTTTATCGGGAGATGTCCGCCGAGGGGTTTCCCACTGAGGTGGTTGAGGGAATCAGGGATTCTGTTGACTGCAACCTGTATTTTTTCGGCAACAAGGTGGAAATCGGAACCATGTATCTCATTCTCGTCGGCGCGACAGTTCTGCTGATTGGCATTTATATTCTTATGAATATACTTAAGCGGCAGGAAAGGCATTAAAAGATAAAAGCAAGAATGTATCAGCGCCTATTTTATTGCATTCCTTTTTGAACTTGATTGGCAGCTGAAAAATGTCTACAACGAATGAAACATTTACATAGGAGAAAAATGAAATGACACTTGAAACCAACAGACTGATTCTGCGTCCGTGGGAAGAGGCGGACGCGGAAGAATTATACAAATATGCAAAAGACCCGGCAGTAGGTCCCATTGCCGGATGGCCGCCGCACACAAGCGTGGAAAACAGTCGTGAGATTATCCGGAGTGTGTTGTCCGCGCCGGAAACCTATGCCGTGGTGTTGAAAGAAACGGGGAAACCGGTGGGGAGTGTCGGAATTATGTTCGGTGAAAATGGCAACGCTCCCATGGGTGAACAGGAGACAGAGATTGGTTACTGGATCGGTGTACCATATTGGGGCAGAGGGCTGATTCCCGAGGCTGTACGGGAATTGCAGCGCCGCTGCTTTGAAGATTTGAACTGCACCGTGGTTTGGTGTGGATATTATGACGGCAATATCAAATCCAAACGGGTGCAGGAAAAGTGTGGCTTCCGCTATCATCATACCGAAAAAGACAAGCCGTGTAATCTTATGGGGGACATTCGCACCGAGCATTTTACCTATCTGACAAAAGAGGATTGGAAAAAAACAAGATAAAAAGGAGAGAGCATGTGTACAAGTATTGTTCATAACGAAAACAAGACCGTGATTGGTTGGAATCTGGATATTTTGAATATGAATATCGAGTTTCACCATGCCCGCCTGTTGATCTTGCGGGATAAGCGTTCTGTCACAATCGACTCTGCGGTAACAATATAAAATTTACAAGGAGATAAAAACATATGCTGAAAATAGAGCACTTAACAAAAAAATACTCAGACAAGAATGCGGTGGATGACCTGACTCTTCATATTGCGCCCGGTGAAATATACGGCTTTATCGGTCACAATGGAGCGGGAAAAACCACCACTATTAAAGCTTGCTGCGGAATTCTGCAGTTTGATGAGGGGCAGATTTATGTGGACGGAATTTCGGTAAAAGAAAATCCGCTCGCCTGTAAGAAAAAGATTGCCTATTTGCCGGATAATCCCGACTTATATGAATTTATGACCGGCATTCAGTTTCTGAATTTTATTGCGGATGTTTTTGAACTTCCGGCGGAGGCGCGGCAGGAAAGGATTCACACCTATGCGGAAATGTTCGGTTTGACCAGAGATTTGGCGCAGCCTATTGCGGCTTATTCCCATGGTATGAAGCAGAAACTTGCCATTATTTCCGCGCTGATTCATGATCCGAAGCTAATTTTAATGGATGAGCCGTTTGTAGGTCTTGATCCGCAGTCCGCACATGTTCTGAAGGAACAGATGCGCGACATCTGCAATCGGGGCGGTGCGATATTCTTTTCCACCCACGTCCTGGAAGTAGCAGAAAAGCTATGTGACAAAGTGGCAATCATCAAGAGCGGCAAGTTAATCCGCTCCGGCTCCATGGAAGAGGTCAAGGGAGACGAGTCGCTGGAATCGGTCTTCCTGGAATTGGAGGAAACCCATGCTTAAAACTTTGATTAAAAAACAGCTTCAGATGATGTTTACTGCTTATTACCGTGCAGGAAAGAGTAAAAAGCAAAAATCAAAAGCAGGCTTTCTTGTCTATGCGGTACTGATGCTCTATGTTGCCGGCGTGATATTTTTCCTGTTTTACTCCATGATGGATACTTTGTGTGCGCCGCTGGTAAACAGCGGTCTCGGATGGCTGTACTTTTCGCTGGCAGGTGTTTTGTCTGTTGTTCTGGCGGTAATTGGTAGCGTATTTATGACGCAATCCATGCTATATGAGGCGAAGGACAATGAGTTTTTGTTGTCGCTGCCCATTCCGCCGTCAAAGATTCTGTTTTCCAGAATGTTCAGCCTGTATATGCAGAATTTTCTGTTCGGCGGTCTGGTGTTTCTGGCGGCAGTGATTGTCTATGGCAAAACAGCGCCTCCCAATGCGGCTTCGGTTGTGTTCTGCGTCCTGCTGTTTTTCTTGCTGCCGCTGTTCAGTTTGGCGCTGACCTGTGTTCTTGCATGGCTGACGGCACTTTTGACCTCACGGATGAGAAACAAAACTGTGTTTACCATGGTGCTGTCTCTGGTATTTCTGGGCGTGTATTTTGCAGTCTATTTCCGTATTAACAATTATTTGCAGATGATTCTGACCAACAGTGAAGCGATTGGTAAGAATATCAAAACAATTCTTTATCCTCTTTATCAGATGGGACTTGCGGCAGAAGGTGAAGTGAAAGCCTTTGTGATTTTTACCGTTATGGTTCTGGTGCTGTCCGGAATTGTATACACAGTGCTGTCCCGCAGCTTTATTCGTATCGCCACGGCAAAACATTCCGCCGCAAAAGCAAAATACCGTGAAAAAGCCCTGCGAGTAGGTTCGGTGGACAAAAGCCTTTTTCGCAAAGAACTGCGCCGTTTCACCGGGAGCGCCGTATATATGCTCAACTGTGGTCTCGGTTCACTAATTTTAGTGATTGGCGCTGCGGCGGCAATTATCAAACAGGATGCACTACTGTCTTTCAGCGAACTGATTCCGGGAGGAAAGGAACTGCTTCCTTTGCTGGGCTGTGCGGCAGTCTGTTTGGCGGCTGCTCCCAATACAGTGACGGCGCCGTCCATTTCCCTGGAAGGTAAAAATCTTTGGATTTTGCAGTCCCTGCCTGTTGATGGCAAAGAGATACTGTTTGCCAAACTGAAGCTGCATATGGTCATAACGGCTCCGATCGCTTTTCTTTGCGGTGTTATTTTAAATATTTTACTGAAACCGTCTCCGGTGACGGCTGCTCTTACACTGATTCTGCCTTGTGTGTTCATTTTTCTTTGCGGAGAGCTGGGCTTACTCTTGAACTTGAAAATGCCGAAGCTGGACTGGACCAACGAGGCGGTAGCTGTGAAACAGAGTATGAGCGTTATGATTTCCGTGTTTGCAAACTGGGGGCTTCTTATGCTTCTTGCGGGGGTGTATTTTCTGTTTCCGGTCGGCAGTTTGATTTCAAATGATCTGTTTCTGTTGATTTGTATTGCGGTTTTAGCCGTCTGTTCGGCTGTCCTATGGAAGATGTTGACCGGCTGGGGCGCAAAGCGGATGCTGCTTTTGCAATAAGACAAAAGGAAGAGATCATAAGGCACAGTGGTTTGTTGAGCCGGGCGAGAAAGACAAATATCAATTCGTAGGAATGAAAGTCCGATATGGTCAATTCTGAATTTAAGGAGGATACTTTTTTATGAGCAAAAACAGCAGGTTCGAAGTGGTATATCAAGAAGGGAAAGCACTGATTAAAGGATTGAAGATGGTGCTTGTTGATAAGGAAACAGGGGTAAACTATCTTTTTTTGCAGTCGGGATATGCAGGCGGATTAACCCCTTTATTAGATGCTGACGGGAAGCCTGTTATTACCCAATAATTTTCGGATTGAAGTAGAAAAATCAGTAATGAAAGGAGATTTGTTTTTGAATTTTATATACTTATTACTGGAGTCGGTTTGCTGACCGGGAGGTCTGCGAACAAAGCTCCGCATTCCTCCCGATTGGAAGGTTAAAACCAATCTTCAGGAGGAAATTGAAATGAAGCGTGAAAACAAGCGGAAACAATATGAAAAAGGTTATTACAAGACTCATGCTTGTAGCGATAGCTTTATCTGCAAGGTGTGCGGGCGTCCGGTGGTTTCTGCAGGTGCCGGAAGCGAGCACCGAAACCACTGCCCCAACTGTCTGGGCAGTTTACATGTGGATATAAAGCCCGGAGATCGGGCGTCCGACTGCGGAGGCATCATGGAACCGATTGCCGTGTGGGTACGAAAAGGCGGCGAGTGGGCGATTATTCATCGCTGCAAGCGGTGCGGGATGCTCAGCTCCAACCGGGTGGCGGCGGACGATAACCCGATGAAACTTATGAGCATAGCGATGAAGCCTCTCAGCACACCTCCTTTCCCATTGGAGCACATTGAGGAAATGACTGCGCTGATGGGCGGCGATGGCACGATAAAAGAGCATGAGAAATAATTGATACAAACATTAGGAGGAATAGAACGATGAAGGAACTGATTGCCCATTGTGGACTGGACTGTGAGAAATGCGACGCACGAATTGCAACGGTCAATCATGACAATGCCCTGCGTGAAAGAACGGCGAAGCTCTGGAGCAAGATGAATCATGTATCGATTACAGCAGAGATGATAAATTGTATGGGCTGCCGCACTGACGGAGTGAAAACACCCTATTGCGACAGCATATGTGAGATTCGGAAATGTGCGCTGAAAAAAGGTTTTGACACCTGCGGCGAGTGCATGGAACTAAAAAACTGCAAAGTGGTTGAGCCGGTGCTGAAAAACAGTCCGGAAGCAGCGGAAAATCTAAAGAGCATGAAATAAAAAAGGAAATGGGGTGGTATGTGGTGAAACGCTGTATTGCAGATATCGGAATTATCTGAGAAAATTAAATTTTAAGGAGAAAACAATGATGATTCCGGAAAAGAAAATTTATCCGCGGTCTAACGATACACAGACCGTTTATTTAAAAAATGTGATTACCGACCCGAATATTGAGATCGGCGACTATACCATGTACAATGATTTTGTACATAATCCCTGTGACTTTCAGCAGAACAATGTGCTGTACCATTACCCGATCAATCACGACAAACTGATTATCGGAAAGTTTTGCTCGATAGCTTGCGGGGCAAAGTTTCTGTTTACCAGCGCCAATCATACGATGCAGTCGCTTTCCACCTATCCCTTTCCGATTTTCTTTGAGGAATGGGGATTGGATGTAAAAAACATTACAGACGCATGGGACAACAAGGGAAATATTGTCATCGGAAATGATGTTTGGATCGGCTATGAAGCAGTAATTTTCTCCGGTGTGACGGTTGGCGACGGCGCCATCATTGGCACTCGGGCCGTGGTAACAAAGGATGTTCCGCCCTACGCCATCGTGGGCGGCGTACCGGCAAAACTCATCCGGAAACGGTTTGATGAAGATGTCATTTCTCGGCTTGCGGAGCTCAGATGGTGGGATTGGGATAGGGAAAGGATTACCCGCAATCTTCCGGCAATACAATCCGGGAATATCAACGACCTGGAGTAATCAAAATGCAGTTAAGACCGTACTGCAAGAAAACGTTATCAGTTCGACAGCAGAAATAAAACAGCAAGAAAAGTCGAGAAATTCTTTTTGGGATTCTGTAAAATGAATGATGCCGGGAGGTGAAAAATGTGAAGGAACAAATATTGGCAGTTCAACGAATGCAGGATTATATCGATAAAAATTTAGATTGTGAGATTACGCTTTCCGATCTTGCAGGAGTTTCACTGTATTCTCCGTGGTACTCCTATCGGTTGTTTCGTGCTCACCTTGGACAAACGCCTGCAGAGTATATCCGCAGGCTGAGGCTCAGCCGCTCTGCAGTACGGTTAAAGAACGGGAATTCCCGGGTAATTGATATTGCCTACGAGCTTGGGTTCGGCAGCGTGGATGGATACCAAAGAGCTTTTTATAAGGAGTTTGGCTGCAATCCGGGTGAGTATGCCAAGAATCCTGTTCCTATCACACTTTTCATTCCTTATGGTGTAAAGTTCAGAGAATTGAGAAAGGATGTTCTTGATATGGAAAATTTACAAAGTGTATTTATTCAGGTGATTCAAAAACCGGAGCGCAAGGTTATTCTGAAGCGAGGTGTTCGAGCGGATGAATATTTCGCTTATTGCGCGGAGGTGGGCTGTGACGTTTGGGGGCTTTTGATGAGTATGGATTCTCTTTGTGGCGAGCCGGTCTGTCTCTGGCTGCCGGAGACGTATCGAAAGCCGAATACCTCTGTTTATGTGCAGGGCGTCGAAGCGGCGGCGGATTTTGACGGTGAAATTCCTGATGGCTTTGACGTGATTACCCTCCCTGCATCCGAATATCTGATGTTTCAGGGGGAACCGTTCTGTGAGGAGAATTACAGCGAGGCAATTCTGGCATTGCAGCACGCAATGGATCATTATGATCCGTCTTTGATCGGTTATGAGTGGGATGATACAAGCCCTCGCATTCAAATGGAACCTCGTGGTGAGCGTGGCTATATTGAATTGCGCGCCGTAAAACGAGAAATTAAAAAATGAGCGGCACATTTCCTCGATTTCACTTTAAAAAGAAGCGGATCATCGTTTGGACACACTTATAGCTGTCATTAAAAATGGCTTTAACAAGTTTATATTTACGAATAACCGGCATGGTAAAAAAATTACCATGCCGGTTATTCGTATAAAGACACCTGCACAAAAGTTGAACTTTTTTGACAGGCGTCCTGCTAACAGATACTTATTTTAAATAAATTTTATACCGTAGTCAGCAATCGATAGGCGAACAAAACGGGTAGTTGGCAATACCGGATTTGCTCACCCGTTTTTTATAAGCGGAGCGGTTGAGTAACGAGGCACGACGCTAACCGGGATAAACAGATTCTGAATCGGATGATTTTCTTCTGACAGCAACTCTAATGCTGTTTGCGCGCTGTAATAACCAATCGCATAAAAATCTTGTCGTACTGTGGTGATCGGATTTCGTAGCGAAAGATCGTCAAAGCCGATAACAGAGAGATCGTCGTTTCAGCCCTTCAGCTTCGATTGCTTGAATTGCTACGTTGGCAGCAATATCATTTAATACAAAAATGGCGGTCGGAGGATCGGGAAGCGATATTAATCGTTTTGCCGCCTCTGCAACCTGTTCTTCTCCGTCACAAAAGCAAAAATAATCTTTGCGAATCGGAAGGTTGTTTTGCTGTAAAGCGAAGCTGAAGCCTCGAATACGCAAAGACAGGTTGGCCAGATAGGAAACGTTAACGCTGTGCGGGGAAAGCAGGGCTATTTTTTTATGTCCTAATTTGATCAGATGCTCTGCAGCCAAAAATCCTCCCATTTCATGATCACTTGAGATAGGCGTTTTTATGCTGTTATCCATTTGAAAAGAGTTTGAGCGGTTTCTTTTAAGCTTTCCAAGCGGTCGTCATGCATAAATTCCAATAGTAGACCGTAATCCTTTCCGGTTTTCCGAAAGATATTTAAATATTGCGTCCAGTCCGCTGTACCCTCATTAAGAGGATATCGTTTTTCACTGTCCCAGTGAAAAACGTGAATGTTTACCGTGTGATCAGCCAGCTGCTCTGCTGACCATAAATTATATTGAAGATCGTACATTTGATTTGGCTGCCAGTACATTTGCATTCGCGGATGATTTACTTCTGACAAAAAGTTTTTTGCAGATTCCCAATGGTCGGTTAATGTGTTGCCGTGACATTCCAGGGTAATGGTGATTTGTTTTTTATCTGCGGCTTCAGCAAGTGTCTGCGCTTCCCGCACCAATGCGTCCCGTTCTTTCTGCGTCAATTCCCGTGAGGCTTTGCTTCCTCCCCAAATTCGTATGACAGAGGTTCCGAGGGCTTGTGCAGTTTCCAAAACCTTGCTGAAATCCACAGTGTGATCACCTAATCGGTAATATGACCCATATGCCAGTGTTTGTAATCCTGTCGCTTCGGTCAAGGCTCTGACTCGTTTGGCGTTTTGAATATCCCCGCAGGGCACATGAACATCACCGCCCCATTCGATGCCCTGCAATCCGGCTTGGGTAGCGGCTGCTATGATAGATTCGGGAGACTCTTTTCTGAATGAGACAGATACCAGTCCGCTTGTAAACATGATTGTTGTTTCCTTTCTGATTATGCCATGGTGGCAAGCATCGATTCCGTTACTTCATATCGGCAGGGCTCGCCTGCTTCAAAATGAAGATACTCTTCCAACATATATTCTGCCATTCGATGCACTTCGTCCCCGATACTTCCCGCAATGTGCGGTGTCATTACCGCATTCGGCAATTGATAGAATAAATGACCCTCTTGCGGAGGTTCCGGCCAGGTAACATCCAGTACCGCACAAACATCCGGACGCTCTTGCAGCAACCGGCAAAGGTCCGCCTCTACCACTTGTGCGCCCCGTCCGGTGTTGATAAACACGGCGCCCGGAAGCATGGAGGCAAATAGTTCATAGCGTAGCATACCTACGGTTTGTTTGTTGTTTGCAAGATGATTGGAAATTGTTTGGCATTCTGCAAACAGCCGCTCTAAAGAACATTTTTCTACACCGAGATCTTTTGCGGTTTCGTCAGGTAAAAACGGATCAAAGACAAGTACCTGCAGATGATGCTCCCGTAGCATTTGGATTACCAATTTTCCTATCATACCCGCACCGATAATTCCGACTTTACAGCCGAAATTGCCCGGAAAACGCAGATCTTCCAGCGCATTTAACGCAGCTCGCCCTCCATGGCTGTAAAGTGTCGAGGTTTGAAAAAAGCCCTTGTTTGCCAGCAAAATCTGGGATAGAGTATACTCGGCGACAGGAACGGCATTGGCAGCCCACGCACTGAATACTTTAACACCGCTTTTCAGAAAAGGACGCGCAAAACCCTGAACAGAGCCTGCACCGTAAAATACCGCCTTCAAATTGGGAAAGTATTCTGCGATCTGATCTTCTGTCATTGCCGGAAAGCTCCATGTGCCGAACAGAAATTGCACCTCGTTCGTGTTTGTCTGCGGCAGGTCATTCAACGATATGACGTAGTCCGGATCGAGACCTGCCTTTTCTGACAATGCAATGCGCACATTTGGCGCATATACCATGTCTATAATCTTTTTATCACCTAAGAATAAGCTTTTCATATTCATCACGATTCCTTTTGATTTGTTCAGTGAGCATTTTATAAATAGAAGGGAAACGGTGCTTTCATCATCTAAAAAGCGCAGCGTGCTTTTTAGATTATTATTATACAATGAAAAATGTTTTTATTCAATTGTGCTTCTGCGATCATTCTGGCATTATTCTTTTAAGGCTCTTTTTGTCCTTTTTTCATAATCTGCCCATACTGTTTCAAACCAACAATCCCGTTGCGGTATCGGGCGTACCGGATGATAAAAAGATAAAAATCCGGTATCTTTTCTGCCTGTAATAAGATAGAGGTTTTCTGTTTGCGGTATATTTGGCGCAAAATGAAGTTCCGGTAATATCGGAAAACAAATCTTTCCGTCAGTCTGCTGTACCAAAGCTGCCCCACAGCTGCCGCGCTGGGTTGCACTTAATTGCATAGCGGATAGAATGGCAAGCTGTGTGATCAGCATATCTCGGTATTTGAACAGGGCGGGCAGTTCATATGGAGTATCAATATGACTTTCTTCCCAAAAGCAGGATAATTTGTTTTTTATCTGGTTTTCTAAATTTTTCATTTCCTCCGGAATGCGAATATGAGCGCTGCAACGGCTCATTGCGGTTTGAAAAACGGATTGTTCATCGGAGACATTAATCGGGTTACCGTATTTTTTCAGTGCCGCATTGGTTTGAATGAAAAATTCAGTGGCAGCTGTTTTGACCAATGCCTCCAGACCGGAAGAAACAGAGAGATCCGGTGTTGTGGTTCGGGCAATATGTTCGGCTGCTCGCAGGGAACCTACTTGCGTTGCATTTAATGCACTGCCGCCCGGACGGTATACGCCAAATGTTCCGGCGGCTTCTCCTGCGGCGTATAATCCCTGAATGGAGGTCTGCCAGTTGGCATCGACAGCAAGCCCTCCGTTGTGATGCTGTGCACAAACGCCGATTTCCAGCGGCTCCTGTGCCAGGTCAATGCCATGTGTGCGGTACAATTCAATTGCCTGCGGATTCAGTTTTTGAAGCCGCTGTATCGGTGTCGGCAGAAGGATTCCGGAGTTTTTCAGATAAGAATATGCCTCCTGCCCTAAAACATCAAATCCATGCTGTAATCCTTGCGGTTCGGAGCGAAAATCCAGATATACACGACGCCCCAGCAGCATCGTTTCACGCCATACTAAAAGATCAATCAGAGAGGAATCTTCCGCTTTGCGGCTGTCAAACGGCCATTGATAGCCTTTGCAGAATATCCGGTTGAGCATCTGTGCCGGATCGGAAATATGTTCCGACAAAAATTCCCGTTCCACACCCTCCTTGTCTATTGAAATATATCGCGGTAACACCTGCTGATAGCTACCGGATACATTCCAGCGGAATTTCAGCGATGCCAGTCCGTATTGCCACTCTTGTAGATTAGCGGCTTCGGCACCGGCTTCCAATGCCATTCCGCTCATTCCGGTTTGACTTTCAGGATAGACGCTTTGTGCATAACAATGAGCAGGACCTCCGGTTGCCATAATAATGTTGCGGGCGGAGATGACAGTCAAACCACGATTATCATTTTCAAGTGCATTCATGTCTAGGCAGAGTATACCTTCTGCTTTTCCGTCTGAGACCAGTAAACGAAAAGCAAGCATACGGTCCAGTATCAGTGTCCCATTTTGCCGTACCGATTTTTCCAGTGCTTCGGTCATATATCGGCTGGTTAGGGGTCCGGCACTGGTTGCGCGTTTGTTCAAGTCATGGTCTGTTTGATACCCGACATATTCTCCGTAGCGATTGGTAGGAAACGACACTCCTAAATCAGCCAGCTTCAGAAAAGAGCGGACAGATCCTGCGGCTTCCGCCAACGCAGTGTCGCCGTTAACACCCTCTCCGGCAAACAAATCTTCGGTCATTTTTGAAACGCTGTCCGGAACGTCCCCGCCGAGAGATAATTTGTAATAGGTTTGTTTATCACTGCCGGTGTTGCGGCTGGTGCCCATATTGATTCCTTCGGAAACAATGGCAATATCCTTTCTTCCGAGTTTGTACAGAGAATCTGCCGCATTAAATCCTGCGCACCCGGAACCGATAATCACGGCGTCCAACGATAGGACAGGAATGATATTATTGTTCAGATATAATACGGATTTTTTCATCCTTGCCAATCCTTTCTTATAGGTGATTTACAGCCGGCGGAGTTCAAAACCTCCGTCTGCATTCAGAACTTGACCGGCGGAGAAATCTAATTTTCCGCTGACTGCCGCTATGACACAATTTGCAACATCCTGCGGTGTGCCGAAGCGTTTAATCGGTGTCAGTCCCATATCAATCATCTTCTGATATTTTTCCTTGACCTTTTCAGTCATGTCGGTCAGAATAATGCCGGGGCGCACCTCAAAGACGGGAATGCCTTCTTCTGCCAGACGATCGGCGAACAGTTTTGTTACCATGGAAATGCCTGCCTTCGAAATGCAGTATTCGCCGCGGTTCACAGAGGAGGTATAGGCTGAACAGGAACTAATGTTTATAATACGTGGCTTGTAATCCTCCGGCAGAGCTTGTTTTAATTGAAGCAACAGCTTTGCCACTTCCTGACACATGAAAAAGGTTCCCTTTAAATTAGTTCCTACTACAAAATCAAAACTTTCGGATGTTGTTTCCAAAACATCCAAACGTACTTTCGGAGCCACTCCTGCGTTGTTGACCAACACATCCAATCTACCGTATTTTTGTTGTATTTTTTGAAAAAATGCGGCTCTGCTCTGTGGGTCGGCTATATCGCATTTTATGTAGTCTGCTTCATACCCGGAAGTAGTAAACTCCCTAATCAGCTCTGTCACCTGTTCCGGCTCACGGATATCGGACAAAATGACCAGATAACCTTCTTCCGCCAATGCTTTGGCGGTTGCGTTTCCGATTCCCCGAGCGGACCCGGTGACTGCTGCGATTTTTTTTATACTCATTTGAATCTCTTCTTTCTTTTTTATCATGTTGTATCGGAATATAAAAAAGTAATACTGTTGAAATTCTCAGATGACCGTTTTAAAACCAAAAATCATTCTTTACGGAATTGGATGTTCGCATTGATGATTTTTTCCATTCCACAGTGCTTTCATTGTCCAGGGTAAGTCAGGCTGCTTCCAAAATGGATCTTTCGGAGATAAACCTAAGGGCAAAAACACGGCGGAACATAAATACAGACTTCCGGTGCTGATGTATATTTCTCCCATATCCGGTTGCTCACCGCAGATACCGATACGAAGCCATCCCTTTTCATCAAACATACTCTCAAATGCCATGATTCGCCTGATAACTGCGCTTAATCCGCAACGTACCTGTGCAGGCTCCATATCCTCTGCCAAGATATGTTGATAAGCCGCCAGGGATAGACTTTGAAATGCACCAAAACGATAGGTTAAGGAACGACCGATTAAAGGATAGGAGCCGTCGGGTGCAATAAAATGTTCTTGGATGCGTGCATATTGAGTTAATCGCTGCTTTAATGTCGGCAATAGATTTGCCCACTCTTTGTATTCTTCCGAAACGGATTCTGCAATATCATACATCATCGGCTGGATGACGTAGCTGTTGTAATAATCCCAGTGAAAAGCGGGACCGTCACCGTATACTCCGTCACCTTTATACCATTGCTGATGTTGTTTCAATGCAAAATCAATTCGCATAGGATCCCAGTCAGGAGCACCGGCATACCGAAGAAAGCATTCAATCATGGCAGAAAACAACAGCCAATTGTTAAAGCCGGGCTTGCGAACCCGTGTTGCACGCATTGCGCGGATGAGATTTTCTTTTGTGGCTTCCGGCAAGGGAATCCAAAGTTCATGAGGTGCGCGCAGAATTGCCTGTGCTAAAAAAGCAGCATCTACAATCGGTTGTAATTGAGAAGAGGTCGGAGTGAAGTTCATTCTGTCTGATGAATTGTCATCCACACAAACAGTAATACAACGGCGTGCCAAATCTGCATATTTGCTACGTAGTTCTTCTTCTTCTCCTGTCAGACTTTTACAGCCCAGCCAAGGAGCGAGCCCCACCATTGTTCGGCCAAACGCTTCCAAATAAGTACAATTTTGATAAGCTTCTTTTGGTTGACCACCGTATATCGGCATTTCGCGGCGTAAACAATCACGTGATAGAGAGTCTAACACGGGAGATACAATTTTTAACATGGTATCTAACCAATATTTACGAGTGTCTGTCATGTTGTATTTTTCCACCTTTCCTATTGTTATTTTTTCAAAACGTCATGCTGATAAAGTGGTAGATAAACTTCTTTATCTCGTATGACACAGCCGGCTTTGCTTCCAGCCCGCATTAGTTCTGTACATTTGCTGCAGGTCAGACAGCATTTTTTCGGATCCATTGTGCCCTTTTGCAAAATATCTCTTGCAAAATCGGGATAAGCAAACGCCTGCCGTCCGAACCCCGCCATATCAGCACCGCCTTGTTCAAGCATACCGGCTGCCAGGTTTGCACCGAACTGTCTTAAATAAGAGTATCCGGAACTGATAATTTTGAGATCCGGAAACGCTTGTTTTACCGCCATAATACAATGACACATTCTTGCCACTCCGGTGAGCGGATGCTCCGGCGGGGGATAAGGTCCCTTGTCAAACGGACGGTTTACATGAGGATTATAATACGGATTGCCGATGGTGCAGTCAAGAACTTCTATGCCGATTTGCTTCTGTAACATTTCGATTAGCCGAATCGGCTCGGTCAGGTCGGGAGAAAGTTCCCCGTCCGGCGATACGCCAAAGCCATTGGGATAAGAAAATCCGTCATATAAATTCAGGCGGGAGGTAATGCCAAAGGAGGAGGGAACGGCTGCTTTTACAGCTTCCAAAGATTCTCGGAACAGCTTGGTTCGGTTTTCGAAGTCGCCGCCGTATTGTCCGGAACGCGTATACGCTGACAGCAATTCGGACATCAAATAACGATGACAGGCTTTGATATCCACTCCGTCAAATCCGGCTTTTGCAGCAAGAACGGCGGTTTTGGCATATTGCTCCGGGAGTCTTTTCAGATAATCGTCGCTGACAATCCGGGTATCATCAATTGGTGCTTTTTGTTCAAATATCGGATTGTGATAAGCTATTATCGGAGCCGGCGTCCCTTGAGGTTTGGAATATCTGCCGGAATGGGTTGCCTGCAAAATCAGCAACGGTTCAAATCCATTTTTTTGTTGACTGTATGTTCGGATTTCATCAGTAAGCTGACGGAAGAGATCCAGGTTTTTTTCGGTCAGCATGAGTTGACGCGGATTTGCTCTTCCTTCCGGAACGATTGCGGTTGCTTCTTCCCAGATGAGCGCCGCACCGCTCTCGGCAAATCTTCGGTAACGGCGAAAGGTTAATTCTCCCGGGCTTCCGTCGGCTTCGCCGTCACAGCCTTCCATAGGTTGTATTGCCAAACGGTTTGGCAACGTATGCTGCCAAATCTGTAAAGGCTGATTTAACAGATCGATATTTTCCGATAGAGGAAGGTTTTCTCCGACTGATGCGGTAGCCTGTTTCAATTCCTCCAAGGTATTGTAATGAAATGAGTCCCACATTGATATTT
>CAUHFD010000043.1 GCA_959605275.1 uncultured Eubacteriales bacterium
AGTCCCCTCTCCCAGAGCGTTGTCGACTTTGTCGACACGCTCTCATCATATATATTGTGATGTTTATATTAGTGACAGTTGTTCTCCGGCATCCTCTTCCCGCAATTTGATCCCTGCTGAGGGCAGAGTCTTGGTGCGGTAGCGATGCGGATTGGCAAGCATATTTTCATCAAACTGGGTGACTGATTCCACAAAATGGTTCTTTTTAACGGTCAAAACCGCAACGCCTTGTGTGTCACGGGTTGATTTCGGCGCAATCATTGCCGAGTTGAACAAAAGCTTTTTCTGCGCCGATGAAGTCAGCAAATATTCGCCGTCTTCTGCCGAAGCAAAGAGCGCAACCAGTGGAGATTTATCGGAATAAGCGTTAGCGAGTTTTTTCCGTTTCGTTTTGGTTTCATAGGATTTCAGCGGCACTTTGCCCACTTTTCCATTGAGGAAGAAAAACAGCACCGTTTCGCTGTAATCTTTGGTGGCAACCATCGCAAACAGCTTTTCATCCTCGTCAAACCCCAACTTGGCAGGGATATAGTCCCCCATCACGCTCGCTTTGGTGTCGTCAAACTCTGCGGCATTGGATTTGTACACCTGACATTTGTCGGTAAAGAACAACAGATCGATGTTGTTGGTGGTTTCCAGGTGTGTTTTGATTTCATCCCCCTCTTTGAGCTTCTGAACACTGCTCATCCGGAGGGATTGCGGAGTGATTTTTTTGAAATATCCTTCTGCGGTGAGGAATAGGTTGACCGGATAATCAGCGATTTCCTCGATTTCTTCCTCCTCCTCGATTTCTTCGGGGTAGGTCAGAAGTGTTTTGCGGGGCTTGCCGAATTTTTTGGAGACCTGCTCCAGCTCCTCAATGATGATTTTGTGGATCCGCTTTTTATCCCGCAGGATTTCTTCCATTTCTGCAATGGATTTTTCCAGCTCGTCGGTTTCCTGCAACCGCTTGAGAATATACTCTTTGTTCAGATAACGCAGCTTGATTTCGGCGACGTAATCCGCCTGGATTTCATCAATACCGAATCCGATCATCAGGTTGGGGACCACTTCAGCTTCCTCGTCGGTTTCGCGGATAATCCGGATCGCTTTGTCGATGTCGAGCAGAATGGTGCCGAGCCCCTTCAACAGATGCAGCTTGTCCTTTTTCTTTTGCAGATCGAACAGCGTGCGCCGTCTGACGCATTCGTAACGGAACGCCGCCCATTCCTCGATGATTTGATAAACGCCCATTACCTGCGGAGAACCGCCGATCAGGATGTTGAAGTTGCAGGAGTAGCTGTCTTCCAGCGGAGTCATCTTGTATAATTTAGCCATCAGCTTGTCGGCGTCGATGCCGCGTTTCAGGTCGATGGTCAGTTTTAATCCGGACAGGTCGGTTTCGTCCCGGACGTCGCTGATTTCCCGAATTTTCGCAGCCTTGATCAGCTCGCCGATCTTATCAATGATTGCTTCCACCGTGGTGGTGGGCGGAATCTCGGTGATTTCGATACAGTTTTGATCCTTGTCGTAGCTGTAACGGGCTCGTATTTTTACCGAGCCCCGACCGGTACGATAAATTTTTTCCAATTCCTCGGCGTTGTAAATCATCAATCCGCCGCCGGGAAAGTCAGGTCCTTTGAGTGTATCCGCTACATTGTGTTCTTTGTTTTTCAGCAGTGCGATTGTGGTGTCGCAGACCTCTTTCAGGTTAAACGGGCAGATGGCGCTTGCCATAGACACCGCAATACCGACGTTGGCGTTTACCAGAACCGACGGATAGGTTACCGGCAGCAGCAGCGGCTCGGTGGTGGTGTTGTCATAGTTGGGAACAAAATCAACGGTATCTTTGTCGATATCCCGAAATAATTCTCCGCAGATCGCGTCGAGCTTGACTTCGGTGTAACGGGAGGCGGCATATGCCATATCACGGGAATAAGCCTTTCCGAAGTTTCCCTTGCTGTCAACATAGGGATGAAGCAGCGCTTCGCATCCGCGGGAAAGCCGTACCATCGTTTCATAGATGGCGCCCTCACCGTGGGGATTGAGCCGCATGGTCTGTCCGACCACGTTTGCCGACTTGGTACGGGAGCCGGACAGCAATCCCATTTTATACATGGTGTAAAGCAGCTTCCGGTGGGAGGGTTTGAATCCGTCGATTTCAGGCAGTGCGCGGGAGATGATAACGCTCATCGCATAGGGCAGATAGTTGGTTTCCAGCGTAGTGGTGATCGGCTGCTCCAGTACGATTCCTGCCCCTTCAATCTGGGCGTTTACATTTACTTTTTTTTCTGAAGAAGTTTTCTTTTTTGCCATATTGCTTACCATTCCTCATGCTTATCATTATTATCGTGCCCTGTTGTTTTGCAACAGATTGGGAATACTGCTTTTCAAAAATGCAATTAAATCGGGCTGTGCTTCGGGCGGAAGATAGGAATTTTCGGCAATGCTGCCGTGCAGCATTGTTTCATACCAGACAGCGCCCAGCACGTAGCGACCGTATGGAATATTCATGTGAAAGCCGTCCCGGCAGAGAGAAATTCCGCCGTTTGCGTAATCAAAGGGGGCGGTTTTTCGCAATGCCTGTATCACATCGCCGCAGGGGATCATCGGTACTGCAAGCTGATTTGCCGCCTCCAGATAGGCACAGCGAAGTGCGTGGTACATCTCATTCTGATTGTTGTGATAATGCTCGGCAAACGCCGGATGATCAGAATCGATTTCATACGCCCATGTCTCATGCAGCAGTTGTTTCGCCCGGGGGGCATATTGCCTGACATAGCTGGACAGCTTGGACAGATAGGGCTGATAGGTTTCGGATTTGCCGCTGTCATGGCTTGCCTGCTGCAAGGTGATAAAATCCCAGCTTTCTTCGGTCAGTGCTTCCCGAATGGATACCATTCTGCCGTCGGAAGAGCCGTTTAATTCGTACAGGTAATTTTTATGATCACTTTCTGCATTTTCCCAGTGGGTTTTGAGTGAGCAGCCGCCGATGTATAAATTGACAATTTTGGTGTCTGTTCCGCCGGCCGCCGCAATATCATGCAGATATGCGGTTGCGTCCTGAGAAAAGCTGTTCCCGATTGCTAATATTTTATACATAATTACGACCATTCCTTTCAAACTTTCCGCCGCTTTTCGGTCGTTTAAGAAATGTCTGCTAAATCCAGATAAAGATGTCCGTATTCCGAAATGTAATCCTTTCTGCCCTGCAAATCATCACCCAGCAGCAGATCGAACACCTGTGCGGTTTTTTCCGCCTCTTCGGGAGAAACCTTGATTAAACGGCGGGTTTCGGGATTCATGGTGGTAAGCCACATCATATCCGGCTCGTTTTCACCCAATCCTTTTGAACGCTGCAGGGTATATTTTTTGCCTTGGATTTCGGTCAGAATCCGATCTTTTTCCTGTTCATTATAAGCAAAGTAGGTTTTATCTTTGGTTTCGATTTCAAACAGAGGAGATTCCGCGATGTAAACAAAGCCTTCCTCAATCAGGGTGGGCATCAAACGGTAAATCATCGCAAGAATCAGGGTGCGGATTTGGAAACCGTCTACGTCGGCATCGGTACAGATGACGATTTTATTCCAACGCAGATTATCCAAATCGAAGGAGGATAGGTCTTTGTTGGCTTTGGAGCTGACTTCTACTCCGCAGCCCAATACTTTAACAATGTCGGTGATGATATCGCTTTTAAAGATTTTATTGTAATCTGCCTTCAGACAATTCAGGATTTTTCCGCGCACCGGAATAATCGCCTGAAATTCAGAATCCCGTCCCAATTTGCAGGCGCCCAGAGCCGAATCTCCCTCCACGATATAGATTTCACGACGGGAAATATCTTTGGTGCGGCAGTCGACAAACTTCTGCACCCGGTTGGTGATATCAATGCTGCCTGCCAGCTTTTTTTTCAGATTCAAGCGGGTTTTTTCGGCATTTTCGCGGCTGCGCTTGTTAATCATGACCTGTTCGGCGATCCGGTTGGCGTCATCAGGGTTTTCCAGGAAAAACACCTCAAGCTGATGCTTTAAGAAGTCGGTCATCGCCTCGTATATAAACTTGTTGTTGATCGCCTTTTTCGTCTGGTTTTCGTAAGAGGTCTGGGTGGAGAAAGAGGAGGAAACTAACACCAGACAATCCTCTACATCGGTAAAATTGATTTTGCTTTCGTTTTTCAGATACTTCCCGGTCTGCTTGAGATAGCTGTCGATCTGGGAAACGAAGGCTTGGCGAACCGCTTTGTCAGGCGCGCCGCCGTATTCGAGAAAGCTGGAGTTATGGTAGTATTCTGTCAGCTTGATACGGTTGGAAAAGGCTACGGCGACCGAAAGCTTCACCTTGTATTCCGGCTTGTCCTCTCTGTCCTTGCCCCGTCGTTCCGCCTGCCAAAACTGTACCTGCGTGAGCGCCTCTTCCTCGCCGAGAATCTCTTTTACATAATCGGTGATCCCTTCGGGATAGAGATATTCCTTGGTTTCAAAGCCGTTCTCGGTTTGGTTGCGGAATTCGAAAACCAATCCGCTGTTGACCACGGCCTGTTTTTTCAGAGTGTCCTCGAAAAATTCCGCCGGGATATCGATGTCGGTAAACACCTCTAAATCGGGTTTCCACCGCTGGATACTGCCGGTTTCTTTCCGTTTGGTCGGCTCTTTTTTTAAGCCGCCGATATTCTCTCCTTTTTCAAAATGGAGAGAATAAGCGAATCCATCTCTGTATACCGTAACATCCATGTATTCGGAGGAATATTGGGTAGCACAGGATCCGAGTCCGTTCAAGCCGAGGGAGTATTCATAGTTTTCGCCCTCGTTGTTGTTGTATTTTCCGCCGGCGTAGAGCTCGCAGAAAACCAGCTCCCAGTTATAGCGTTGTTCTTTTTCGTTGTAGTCCACCGGGATCCCGCGGCCGAAGTCCTGGATCTCAATGGATTTGTCAAGGAAGCGGGTGACGATGATTCTTTTTCCGAAGCCTTCTCTTGCTTCATCAATCGAGTTAGAGAGAATTTCGAACATGGAATGCTCGCAGCCCTCCAAACCGTCCGAGCCGAAAATAACCGAGGGGCGTTTTCGGACGCGCTCCGCGCCCTTTAAGGAAGAAATGCTTTGATTATCGTAGCCTGTCGTTTTCTTTGGCATATTATCCGGCATCACGCTTTGCAGCGATTTTGCCTGCAACCACCTTTCTGTGTATCGGTATTTTTCCACCGAAAAACCTGTAGCTTGTGGAAAACTTGATTTTTCATCAATTTTGTATTATACTTAAACAATGTCTGCATCGTTACAACAAATTCAAAAGGGAAATTTTGAACAAAGGTGCAGATACTACTTTCATCGGATAAAGTCTTAACAATTAATTTTATCGTTAAAAACGCGCTTTGTCAAGTTCTTTGAAGGGTAGCTTTCGGATGGGTTGTAATCACTTTGTAATGGAACCGACAAATAATGACAGCTATCTGTAAACAAAATGTAACCCTTTTTCAAAAAAAGGTGTGTATAATAATAAATGTCATGAAGCCGTAAAAATCAATTTGAAATGAAAAATTCAAAGACAGAAATAAGTTGGGATAATACCGGAAAAGGTATTGATTGAAATGAAGAGAGGATGGTGGAAGAATTCGTTATGGACTTTGTGAAACAGAAAACAGCTCTTTTCCAATTGGCGTCTCCGGAGGAAAAAGTTTGTTATATTCTGATGTTCAGCGTGTTTTTGCCATATGTGCTGACCGGAGCAGTTGTCTTGTCGGCATTGATATATATCATATCCAAAAAAAGATTTCGTAACCAGCTTCTCCGCGCAGAGGGACTGAAGTGGTTTGGGTTGTTTTGTATTCCGGTGTTTTTTGCTCCGATGATTCATCAGCATTTGCTGGGATTTGTGGCGGGGCTTGGCTTGATTGCGGTCGTATTGGTCGGCATTTGGATCTCCCAGGTGATGCATAAACAGCTTTTTGAGAATTGTATGGATATTGCGGTCGTGATGAGCGTGCCGGCGGCGATCATCTGCTTCGGGCAGAAGTTTATCTCCCTTTTCACCATGAAGGGAGTGGATTACCGTGCGATGTCGGTATTTTTCAACCCGAATTATTACGGAGCCATTATCGAGCTGATGGCGTTGATTTGTATTTATAAAATGCTGAATACCGATCAGATCAAGCAGAAGCTTTTTTACTTTTCAATCATCGGTATCAATTTTTTAGCATTGTATATAGCGGATAGTTTTTCGGCATGGGCGGCAATCGGCGCGTCGGTTTTTGCACTGCTGTTTGTAACAAAGCAGTACAAGTTTCTCGGTTGCTGTGCGGCGGTTGCGGTTTTGGCGGCTGTATTGGTAATCTGCATCCCCGAAATTATGCCGCGGATGTCCTTTGTGGATAAAACGATGTCGAAACGGATGCACATCTGGAGCAACTCTTTTTACGGTTTTCTTGAGAATCCCCTGTTCGGAAAGGGTACGCTGTCTTATTTTCTGGTCAGTGCAAATGAGCTGAAGCCTTCTTATGTACAGCCTCATGCCCACAATATTATATTGGATGTATTGTTGAATTACGGCTTGCTGGGAACCGCCGCTGCCGCAGCTTTTGTGATCAGACGCTATGCCGTTCACTTTAAGAATATTGTAAAATCAGCAAATAAAACGCTTTATTTGTTTTTGTTTGCGGTTGTGGTTGCCGTTTGTGTGCACGGCATTACCGATGTCACGCTGTTGTGGCATCAAACAGGACTGCTGGCGCTGTTTTTGTTCAGCGGACTTTGTATGGAAAGTAATGAACAGGAGGCGGAGGCTGTTTTGCCGCTGAATTTACGCAGTGAAGTGCAAAAAGGACTGACCGGGTTAGAGGGCGCGATTTTGATCCGGCAGGAGGTCTTTATTAAAGAGCAGGGATTTGTCAACGAATTTGATGAGCATGACAAGGACGCTTATCACGTTGTATTGTATAATTACGATGAGCCGATTGCGACGGGACGGACCTTTTTAAATGAGGACGGAGTTTATGTCATCGGCAGGGTGGCAGTCAGAAAAGCATATCGGAAGCATCATGTCGGCAGTGTTGTGATTGGAGAGCTGGAACAGCAGATTCGCGCATTGGGCGGGAATCGGGTTAAACTTTCGGCACAGCTGCAAGCGCAGGGATTTTACGAAAAGATGGGATATTCTGCACACGGTGCGGGATATTATGATGAACATACCCCACATATTGAGATGGTAAAGAATTTTTAAAGGACGCGAAACGCGGCTGATATACTCGTAAGACAGGATTGCAGGGAATGGTCTGATGGTCGTTCCCTGTGCGTGTTTCGGACTTGGACCGGTAAAGATTCGGTAAGGGTTTCGGGTGAACGATACCGGATATTGACAATCATCGGTTTATATGATATAGTTTGAAATAATTTCAATCAAAAAGGGAGCGTGTTCGATTCCATGGACGAAGATGGCAGTTATGACGGGAACTGTCGACGATGTGAAATAAATAGATATTTCATATATAGGGCATACTCACATACCGAATGGGGATGTGGGCGTGTCTTTTTGCGTTTTATGAGAATGATCCAATAGAGAGTGCGGTCAAATACTGTTTTGTGATTTTCGGCATTGCCGTAAATCAAATAACTTCATCAGGAGGAACAATTTTGGGAGACTCAATTGCATTACAGATTATTTTACAAATCATATTGATTGCATTAAATGCGGTTTTTGCCTGCGCGGAAATTGCGGTTATTTCAATGAATGATAACAAGCTGGCTAAAATGGCGGAAAACGGCGATAAGCGGGCGGTAAGACTGGCACGGCTGACCAGCCAGCCGGCACGCTTTTTGGCAACGATACAGGTGGCAATTACTCTGTCGGGTTTTCTGGGAAGCGCGTTCGCAGCCGATAACTTTGCAGACCGGTTGGTAAAGTGGCTGCTCAGCCTCGGCGCGCCGGTGCCGGAAAGTACTTTAAACACCGTTTCGGTTATCTTGATTACGTTGATTTTATCCTATTTTACCCTTGTGTTCGGCGAGCTTGTACCCAAACGGATTGCAATGAAAAAAGCGGAGGCGTTAGCGCTCGGAATGTCGGCTATGATATCCTTTATCTCTAAGCTGTTCGCGCCGATTGTCTGGGCGTTGACCGCCTCTACGAACGGGATTCTGCGACTGTGCGGGATTGATCCCAACGCGGAGGAGGATCAAGTCAGCGAGGAAGAAATCCGGATGATGGTCGATGTAGGAAATCAAAAGGGAGTCATTGATTCGGAAGAAAAAGAAATGATTCAAAATGTGTTTGAATTCGACGATCTGACCGTGGGTGAATTCGGAACGCATCGTACCGATATTTCGTTGCTGTGGATGGACGAAACCATTGAGGAATGGGAAAAAACCATTCATCAAAGCCGGCACACCCGCTATCCTGTTTGCAATGAATCGGTGGATGATGTCATTGGTGTTTTGAACGTGAAGGATTATTTCAGGCTGACTGATAAAACCCGGGAAAACGTGTTGAAGCAGGCGGTGAAACCGGCATATTTTATCCCACGCTCGGTTCGCGCCGATGTTTTGTTTAAGCAGATGAAGAAAACGCACAATTACTTTGCGATTGTTTTGGATGAATACGGCGGGATGGTTGGAATTGTGACCATGAACGATTTGTTGGAACAGATTGTGGGAGATTTGGAGGACGATATTCAGGGCGAAGCGGCTGAGCCGGAATGGGAACAGTTGGATTCTAAGACATGGAAACTGAGGGGCAGTATTCCGTTGGATGAGGCGGCAGAAAAGTTGGGCGTTGCGCTGCCGGTGGATGATTATGATACCTTTGGCGGATTTGTTTTCGGTACTTACGGCTCCATTCCCGATGACGGCAGTCAAATTGAACTGGATGCATACTCCCTTCATATCAAGGTGACCGAGATTAAGGATCACCGCATGGAAAAAGCGATTGTTTGTTTGGCAGAATAAAGAGCAGATTTTCTGAAATAAAAAATAGTATTGATTTTAAATCAGCCTGTCGGCTGGTTTTTCAGATGTTCTATTTTATTTTGCTTTTGCACACTCCGGTGCAACGCAATAAAAAATCATTATAACAAACGGACTGCCTTTTAAAAGAAAGGCAGTCCGTTATTTTAATAATAAATGTTTTGCTGTGCAGGGAAAAGATAGGGCGCACCCCGGATGTAACACAGGGTTGGTGAACGTCATCCCGGTAAAATTGGCTGAATTTGCCTGCCGTCCAGTGCGGCGGCGATGGTGTCGGCAATCTTTTCAAAGTCGGCGACCACTGAAGTGGGCTTCTTTTCAAAATTATCCTGTGCCATCGGGACAAAATAGTAATTTTTCCGGTTCATTAATGCGCCGATGTTTTTGGCAGAGTTGCTGAGCGCATCGTTGGTGGAAACGGCAATCACTACCGGACGGGAATTGCGAAGATGAGATTTGACCGCCATGGTCACCGGCGTGTCTACGATGCCCAGGGCTAGCTTGGCGAGGGTGTTGCCGGTGCAGGGTGCAACAATCAAGAGGTCAAACATCTGCTTGGGGCCGATCGGCTCGGTGTCCACCAATGTGTGAAGAACCGGATGACCGGTGATTTCCTTCATTTGAGCGGCAAAGTCGGAGGCTTTGCCGAAACGGGTATCGGTTTCATATGCATGAAAGGACATGATTGGTGTTACGTCATATCCTGAATCAACTAGGTATTTGATTTTGGGAATCGCCTTGGAAAAGGTGCAAAACGAGCCGCAAAGCGCGAATCCCAGTTTTATTTTGTCCAAAATTATCCCTCCAGTTCGGATAAAATGTTATAGATGGTGTCACAGATAATTTGTCCGGCGCTGATCGGCGCCACCTTTCCGGGGAGAGAAAGTGCCCAAATCGTGTTGACTCCCAGTTCGCGTGCGGCGTCAAAGTCCACTCCGCCGGGCTTGGAGGCAAGGTCGATGATTAAGCTGTCTTTGCGCACTTTGGAGAGCATCGACCGATCAAACAGTTTGGCAGGAACGGTGTTGATAATGAGGTCGTATTTGTCCAATCGGTCACCCAGTCTGCAAATCGGGAGTTTCCTTGCTCCGTAGACCGTGATCCAGGCGAGATCGGCAAATTTGCGGGCGGAAACCGTAACATCCATGCCGAGCGCCAGCAGATCCCGCACCAAAACCTTGGAAATCCGTCCGAAGCCTGTAATCAGACAGCGCTGACCGAACAATACGGTGGGAAGCTCCTCCATAGCGATCTGTATCGCTCCTTCAGCGGTAGGGACGGCATTGAGAATGGCTAATTCTTCCCGCTCCATGTAGTCGATCCATTGCAGACCGTGCTGTTCACACTTTTTTTGGAGTACGCTATTGATCATTCCGCCCATGACCAGAGTGCCGGGATCGCCGCAGGAAAGGACCTCGTCTGCCAGCAGTGGGTGTGCGCACAGCGGTGCGCTGATCGTGCGCCCCGACGCCATAGCAGGAATCGGCAAAACGATAATATCGACCGGCGCCGGAACTTCTACCAGGGATTTTACATGATTCACGTGCTCCGAGAAAATAATGTCATCAGAAAAGCCGATGGCATAAACAACGCTGTCCATGGCTAACAGGTCAGCGAGATGGACCTGGCGTTGATCGCCCCCGGCAACAAGATAAACAAGATCTTTTTTATACATATGTATCCAGCCTTTCTGCGTTTTCACATAAGCTGCATTTGCGGCTGAAAACGCGCCGTAATCAAATCGAAAAAAGCAACCCTGTCGAATCCGGCTTTCGGAAACGGCTTGTTGCTCACCATTCAGGGACACACAGGAAAATTATTTCTGTGTGCTATATCTTATGTAAAACCGGCAGGAAGTGTGCGGATTTTTGCAAACAGGAAATGCAGTTTGCCGATTGTGTTCCCCGCAAAGGAGAAACACAATTCCCGTCCGCCGGAGTGATAGCCCATCAAAGCGCTCACCATGAAAGAAATCGTCTTGAAACAGTTGCCAAACGCAGGAAAATAAGCTATAATAAAAAACGAAGCAGAGGCAATAGCCTCTGCACGCCGCATGAGATGCGGCTGGGACGGCGCAAAGCGCCGATTGCTTTTATATTGCAGCATTAAATTGTGTTGAATAACCGCGCTTCGTATATAAACCGCCACAAACGTAGATTGGAATGGTGATTAGGATGGAAATTGTAAAATTTAAAAAATCCCTTTTCGGCGGATTTCGCCGGCGGGATGTCCTGCAGTTTATTGAAGAATTTGCCGGAGAAAAGGCAGATGAAATTCATGATTTGACCGAGAAGGTCAATCAGCTGCAAACCAAACTGAATGATACGCAGGCGGAGCTGCAAACGCGCTGTGCAGAGCGGAATCAGATTGCAACAGAACGGGCGGAGCTGGAAGAAAGAGCGAAAAAGCAGGAGGAACGGCTTGCCGTTGTCGAGGAAGAACTGGCAAAAGTGACTTCTGAATCGAAAGCCTCTTTGCAGTTGTTGAAAGAGCGGGACGTTAAAATCGCCTTTTTAGAGGACAAAGCGCAGAAACTGACCATCAAACTGGAAGCGTGCGAAAGCAAGAGCCGGAAGTATGATAAGCTGTCGGTTGAAATCGGTGAAATGATATTGGAGGCAAAGCAATCTGCCGAGGTGATTATCCGGCAGGCGGAGCATCGGTCAGCGGAATTGACGGCAGAAACCGATGCGGCAGTGGACAGCCTCTCCGCTGATCTCCAATGCTTTTTACAGCAGTTGGGGCAGATTAAGACCAATCTGCATACCATGCTGGGAAATGTAGATTCTCAGATAGAAACGATTGAAAATTCACTATATACGGCAAAGAGCCAGATTAAAAACTTTCAAAGCAGTAAACCTGCCCCAAAACAGCAGGGCACAGCGGAGCAGGATGCGCCAAAACCCTCGGGTGTAACGAGATCTGTTTCGGAATCGAAAGAAAAAGAGCCGGATATTGTCGGATTTTCCAAGGCGTCGGCAAAACCGGTAATGGATACCGAAGAACAGCGGCAGAAACCAAACTTTTTTCGATGAGCCGCAGGCGGGCGGAAAGCGCGCCGAAAAAAGCGGCACCACGAATCGGCTGGCGTCTGTTTTGAAACGGCTGGGAGAGCTGTTAGGGATGGATTAATAAGCAGGAAGTGTAAGGATATGGAATACAGGCTGGACGCATCCGAATTAAGAGAAAAAGCGGGGATGCTTCGGTTTTTTGACACCGTTTCTTTAAGCGGAGTGGTTTACACCGCCAGAGATGCGGCACATAAGAAAATATTTGCGCTGTTGGACAGCGGGGCGCCTTTGCCGTTTGAATTGGAGGGTGCTGTCATCTATTATGCCGGTCCGACACAGACGCCGCCCGGGAGGGCAATCGGTGCTTGCGGTCCGACCACATCGGGCAGAATGGATCTTTTTGCTCCGCGGCTGTTGGATTTGGGATTGTCCTGTATGATCGGCAAGGGAGAACGGAGTCAGGCGGTAAAGGATGCAATTTGCCGAAATCAGGCGGTGTATCTTTGCGCGATCGGCGGAGCCGGAGCACTGGCTTGTAAATGTATCAAAAGCTGTGAGGTTATTGCGTTTGAGGAGCTCGGCTGCGAGTCGGTCAAGCGTTTGACTTTAGAGAATTTTCCGCTGATTGTAGCGGCGGATGCGGCAGGCGGCGACATCTTTAGGGATGGGCAAAGCGCTTTTGCAGCCGCAAGACGGGAAAAGGCTTTGAGATAGAACTTGGCTTGATGCCAAAACGGATGGTTGTAGTTGGAGAAATCCTGCCGCCCGAACTGTTTCGGGCGGCAGGATTTGTTATGGGGACGGGTCAACCGGCATTGGCGGTCAGGGAATCAGCTCCATGCGGGAATCATATCGAAAGAAAGGGAAATACTTATGGCAGAGAAAACAAATGTCATGCGGATATTGGATCAGCATAAAATTTCATATATCAGTCATAGTTATGTGCAGACCGATGCTGTAAGCGGGGTGGAGGTGGCGTCTGTATTAGGCGAAAACCCTGCACAGGTTTTTAAAACACTGGTAACGGTCGGTAAAAGCGGAAGCCATTATGTGTTCATGATACCGGTATCGGAGGAATTGGATTTGAAAAAAGCCGCCGCATGCGTTGGCGAAAAAGCAGTAGAGATGGTGAAATCAAAGGAATTGCTGCCGCTGACGGGATATATTCATGGCGGCTGTTCCCCGATCGGAATGAAAAAGAGTTTTCCCACTTTTATTCATCAAACGGCGTCGGACTTCGCAACCATTCTGTTCAGTGCCGGAAAAATCGGCTGGCAGGTCGAGATGCCGTTGGAAGGATTGCAGGCGGTACAGCCGGTGAAAACGGCGGATTTGATCGTATGACAAGAATACAGGTCAAAATAAAGATGAGATAAATAGAAAAGGATGTCGGCAAAAGATGCTTTTAGCAACAGATAAAAAATTTTATACTACATTGGTCGGCGTTGCGCTGCCGATCGCGATGCAGAATTTGATCACCTTCGGCATTAACATGATGGATACGCTGATGTTGGGCAAATTGGGGGACAGCATTATTTCGGCGGCAAACCTTGCCGGTCAGCCGTTTTTTATTTTTACGATTCTGACCTACGGTATTGCGGGCGGCGCGTCGGTGCTGGCTTCGCAGTACTGGGGAAAAGGCGACATTGCGACGGTGCGGAAAATTATTGCAATTGCGCTGCGGATCTCAATGGTATTTTCGCTGTTATTTGGTTTGCTGGTGCTGTGTGCGCCCGAGATGATCATGCGGATTTATACAAGCGATCCTGCAATCGTTGCGTATGGTGCGGATTATCTGAGAATCGTGGGATATATCTATTTCTTTTTCGGGCTGTCGAATACTTATGTGTCCTCGATCAGAAGCATGGAAATTGTGGGTATATCGGTAGTGTCCAATATCATCACCTTTTTGCTGAATGTGATTTTTAACGGGATTTTTATTTTCGGCTTGTTTGGTGCGCCTGCGCTTGGGATCAAAGGCGCCGCGATCGGAACTCTGATTGCGCGGATAGCGGAGTTTTGTGTGTTGACGGTGTATGCGCTGTGCATTGACAAACGGCTTTGCTTCCGTATACGGGATTTGCTGACCAGAAACAAAACACTGCTGCGGGATTTTCTTCATTACAGTCTGCCGGTGGCGCTCAACGAGCTTATGTGGGCGCTGGGTACCTCAATACAGGCGATGATTTTCGGCAGAATCGGAGAAACCGCCGTGGCGGCGAATTCGATTGCCGGCGTGGTGCAGCAGCTTGCGACCATTACCGTATTCGGCGTTGCGAACGCGGCGGCAGTCATGGTCGGGAAAAGCATCGGAGCCGGCGATATTCACCGGACCAAGCAATCAGCGTTTACGCTGACGATGGTATCGATCTTCATCGGATTAAGCTCCGCGACCTTGATTTTTTTGGTGCGCAATGCGGTGGTGGATTTTTACAATGTGTCCGCCGAAGCAAAGGAACTGGCGCGGCAGATGCTGGTTGTAACGGCAGTCATCGTGTTTTTTATCTCACTTTCGGCATTGTTCATCGTTGGTGTCTTGCGGGGTGCCGGAGATTCCCGGTTCAATCTGGCGGTAGATATTTCGACACTGTGGCTGATCAGTGTGCCTCTTGGTATTGTTGCAGGGCTGCTGCTGAAACTGCCGGTACCGCTGGTTTATCTGTTTTTTAAGTTAGATGAGCCCGCAAAAGTGATTTGCTGTTTGTTCCGGTTCAAAAGCGGAAGATGGATTAAGAACGTGACAAGAGAAGAAGTATAAAAGAAATGCACCGCATTCCTTTTATACTCCGCTTTTATGCCTTTGCGGCAAATAGGACGCCGCAATTTCGGTCTGCATTTCATTTGACCTTTTAGCACCTCGTAGTGACCGTCGAATCAATTCGGCAGCGCGCCAAGTTTGTATGGCTCGCACGAGAGGTTACAGTCTTTTACAATCCAGTGGATTGTAAAAGACTGTAAACCTGGACAAAAGCTCAGAAAAGAATGGTTATAAGTAATGTCTACTGAACAAATCAAAAATTTGATTTGTTCAAACGGCTATCGCCGTACAAACCAAGAAAAAATACGAAATTTCGCATTTTTCTTGGTTCAACATTTCTTGATGCGAACACAGATTACGCTTTCAGAATGAAATCGTAATACAAAGTGCAAGGATTTTTCAAAAAGCAATCAAAAACCTTGCACTTTGCCAATTCAAAAACAACGTCAAAATGCTTTGCTATCGTTGTTTTTGAATTGTTCAGTGAGCATTAAGTATGATTTAATTTATTGCCTAGAAAACAAAAATTGTAGTTTTGTCAATGATGTGAGACTGAGAAATCGAAAAAATGATTGATGACTA
>CAUHFD010000044.1 GCA_959605275.1 uncultured Eubacteriales bacterium
AACGGTGTATTCAACTGCTTCCCGTTCTGTTTTAGAAGCATTTAAAAATGCTTTGTAGTCTTCGCAGAAGGCATCTGCCTTTGACAGTTCTGCATCGTCGAGCAGTAATCCTCCATTTTTACGGTCAATAAATAATTTTTCTTTTAATGTATTGCCCACACTGTTTTTATCCATAATAATCAGAATCCTTTCTGTGCAGAATGTGTTTGCGAGGTTCTTGTTTTAAGAGCCCATGCAAACACATTTTTAATTTTTATAAAGCTTGGTATACATTTTGTATGCTTTGTTAATACTGCTGACGTATTTTTTGGTATCCTCATAGGGAATCGTATGGATGGTTTTTCCATCGTCGGAATATTTAGAATTATTCAGCCATTTTTGTACGTTGCTTCTACCGGCGTGGTATGCCATTACTGCCACATCCCGATCTCCGAATTCCTCCAACAATAAAGACAGC
The DNA here is from genome assembly GCA_959605275.1 of uncultured Eubacteriales bacterium. Lineage (GTDB taxonomy): Bacteria > Bacillota > Clostridia > Oscillospirales > Ruminococcaceae > HGM13222. Next base: position 458 of record CAUHFD010000044.1, read on the forward strand.
ATATAAGTACCGTATTGGATATTGATTTCGGGATCAAATACATTTTCTTCGTAAGATAATTCTCTTTGATCTTTCATTCGATATTTAATCCAGTCAAAGGTATCCGGCATTAACTGCATCAAGCCGGAGGCACCGAGATGGGAAACAGCATTCGGATCAAAACGGCTTTCCGCATAGATGACGGCATAAATAAAATGTTTGTCCATGTCATATTCTTCGGCATACTGTTCCACATATTCGGTAAATCCGATAGGATAAAGCTTTTTCAGAATGTAATTGGGCAGAAAAGCCAATCCTACTACCGTCAAAACGAGAAAAATAAATAGAATAAATATTCCGGTTTTCTTTTTTGATTTAGCCATAATCCCTCCTGTTGCGGTAGTTTCGGAGTTCCGATATCAGTTCTTGTATTTGCCGTTTTAGTTCCGTAAGACTGCCTATGTTTTTGATGATATAGTCGGAACGCTGGATATAAAATTCATTAGGATACTGAGAACGCAATCGGCTGATTGCCATGGCTTCTTCTATATTATCTCGCTCCGTGATTCTTTTTATGCGGAGGGAATCATTTGAGATTACGCTAACCGTACAATCACAGAGTGAATCGGCGCCGCTTTCAAATAAGGTAGGAGCATCCAATACCACAAAATCGGATCCGCTTGCTTGATATTGATTGAGTAAATCTTTAATGTCTGTCGTAATTTGCGGGTACATAATGCTGTTTAGTTTGTCAAGTTTCTTTTTGTCGTGAAAGACAATATCTGCCAATACACGGCGATTCAGCGTTCCATCAATTCCCCGTACTGTTTCACCAAAGGTTTCAATAATAGCGTTCAGACAAGGGGAACCGATGCGGACAACATCGCGTGCGATGGAATCACAGTTGATCACATCAAATCCCTGTTCCTGCAGCATTTGTGAGACAGTGGATTTTCCACTGCCGGACGATCCGGTAAGACCGATTACGAACATAGAACAATCACTCCTTCCGGGTTGTAGACCCTGGTTTTGGTTTGCCGACACAGATGACGTCAAATCCTGCGGCGCGCAGCAAGCGATTGTATACTGCCAATCCTACGCCGTCTTTTTCCGGACAACGTGCGTAAACGAGTTTGGCATTCAGGTCATCCAATTTGCGCAAGCTTGCAAACAATCCATGCGCCTGGGAAAGCCCGTCATGCAATACACCGTACGATAAAGAAGGAATAGAAACCAAAGACTCTTCTCCGTCAAAGAGTAATGCGTAAGTATCTTTTTTATCAGAAGAGGAATGGTTGTTTACATAATCGGCAAATTCTTCTTTGTTGCCCTCCAAGATAATGACCTTTGCTTGGGGGGCATAATGTTTATATTTCATTCCGGGTGAAGATACTTTCACATCATTTGCAATCATATGCAGTACGCCGTTATCAATTTCTACGTTTTCCACACAGGAACGCAGCATGGATACCGTAATGCCACCGGGGCGCAGAAGACGGACGCGGTTTTCATAAACCAATATCACTGTGGATTCTACGCCGATTTCGCATTCACCGCCGTTGATAATGAACGGAATGCGCCCGTCCATGTCTCTCAGCACATGTTCGGCAGTAGTGGGACTGGGGCTGCCGGATAAGTTTGCAGAAGGAGCGGCAAGCGGAAATCCGCAGGCGTGGATGATTTGGCGGGCAACGGGATGAGAAGGCATACGAACTGCGACAGTATCTAAGTTGCCGGTTGTTTCCATTGGGATACGGTCGGATTTCGGCAATATCATGGTCAAAGGACCGGGCCAAAACTTTTCCGCAAGCTTTTTGGCGGTATCCGGTATAGTCAAAACCAGTTCCGGAAGCATTTCCATCCTGTCAATATGAACGATCAAGGGATTGTCCTGCGGACGTCCCTTTGCGAGAAATATTTTTTTTATTGCGTCGGGTTTATAAGCGTCGGCGGCTAAACCGTAAACGGTTTCGGTGGGAATGCCGACTACTTCGCCAGCTTGAAGGAGCACAGCCGCTTTTTTAATTTGTTCTGTATCAGGCGGAACAATGATGGTATGAAACGCCATGGATAAGACTTTCCTTTCTCGGGATATATCGTCATTTCATTGACTGGAGATTTTATTCTTCCGCAGACAGTTTAGCTGCTTGATCAGCCGTAACCAATGCGTCGATTAGCTCATCCAGATTGCCGTTGAGATTTTCCTCCAGCCGGTATAGGGTTAATCCGATACGATGGTCGGTTAATCGCCCTTGCGGAAAATTGTAGGTACGGATTCGCTCGGAGCGATCTCCGGTGCCGACCTGAGATTTTCGCTCAGAAGCAATCTTTTCGTTGTGTTCCCGCATTTTCGCTTCATATAAACGGGAACGGAGGATTTTCATGGCTTTATCTTTGTTTTTATACTGACTGCGCTCGTCCTGGCACTCGACGACTACGCCGGTAGGCAGATGGGTGATACGAATGGCAGATTCGGTTTTATTGACGTGCTGTCCGCCGGCTCCTCCGGCACGGTAGGTATCAATTTGTAAGTCAGTCGGATTGATTTCAAATTCCACCTCTTCCGCTTCCGGCAATACTGCGACGGTAACGGTGGAAGTGTGGATTCTGCCGCTTGATTCGGTTTCCGGAACGCGCTGTACGCGATGCACGCCGCTTTCAAATTTCAATCTGGAATAAGCGCCTTCTCCCTCTATGCTGAAACTGATTTCTTTAATACCACCTAACTCAGTGGCATTTAAATTCAGCACTTCTGTTTTCCAGCCTTTGGATTCTGCGTACATGGAATACATGCGAAACAGGCTGTTGGCGAATAAAGCGGCTTCCTCTCCGCCGGCACCGCCGCGGATCTCAACAATAACGTTTTTCTCATCATTGGGATCGGTAGGAAGCAGTAAAATCCGAATCTCATTCGTGAGATTTTCCATTTTTTCTTTACTTTCTTCGTATTCTTCCTGCACGACTTCCTTAAAATCTTTGTCCAAACCGCCATTGTCTAATAACTCCTTGGCTTCCTGAAAATTATTCTGTGCTTTTACATACTCCCGATATTTTTCGATCAGCGGAGATAATGTTTTATATTCTTTCATTAAGTTTTTATATTGTTCATTGTCACTGATTATGTCGGGATCCATTAATTTTTGATTGATTTCTTCAAATTTTATTTCTGCATTTTTTAATTTATCAAACATCTTATTGCCATCCTTACTAATCGTTTTAAAGTATTTTATGAAGAGACTGCCGCGCTGATGTGACTGGGAATCTTTTTTATCTGAGACTCGTATCACACAGCCGGTTGCCGACAGTCATAGGATTGATTTTAATAAATATATAGCCCCGAAAGGCTAACCGCGTATGATTTTTTTAATATTTTTCTCGACTTTTGCGCGGGGAAGCATCACTTGCCTGCCGCATTTGACGCATTTGATTTTAAAATCCATACCGACTCGTAAGACAAGAAAATTATATTCGCCGCAAGGATGGCTTTTTTTCATCTGCAAAATATCGCCTACCTGAACATCCAAAGAAATAACCTCCTGTCTTTTTATTGTAATCATTTACCGCTTATCCGTATGAAAAGCTGCCTGTGACGCTTTTCATACTATAAAATAGATGTAAGCGGTAAGTTGAAACGGTGCCGCGCATCCGGGCGGCAGACGGTCATCGCATACGACCGTCATTTTAACTTATCCGTATTAAAAGCTGCCTGTGACAGCTTTTAATACTATTATACCACTATTTACCGAAAAAAGGCAAATAAATTATATGATAGACAGAAAAAATCAGCAAAAACTATTGATGTAAATTGTGTAGCAGATGATTTTTGTCAGAATAATCAAGAAAATAAAAGAAGGAGTATAAAAAGCATGGGAAAGATTGTATTTGCAGAATTTGGGAGCATGGATTTTGCTGAAATAGCAGCCAGAAATGTTCGTCATAAATTTGAAGGGATTTCTAAAATCAAAATTAAATATAAGCATCTGGACAAGGATGGATATAATGATATGGAATATGTGATTTTGCCTCCGTCATCTTTTACAAACGGCAGTTTCGGTACCGGTTTTCCGCAGTCATATACCGCCGTATCCTATCATGTGGATCGGGAACCAAGTAACTTGAATCAAACCAGTTCCGTTTCGGTTTATGCAGATAATACGGTTGCAGGTCGGGTGGCAAGCTATTTAAGAGGACTTGGAGGGCTGGGTGTAAAAATATCCTCTGAAAATCAATAAGATACCAGAATATAAAAAACAACCTCCTCATATATTGTAGAGTATGGAAAAGAAAAGCCGTTTCAACCGAATTTTAAGGTGTCAACTTGAAAAACCACCTTAAAAAGACAGGACAGAAAAAGTGTTAGATATGCAAAGGTACGCTGTTCATAAAACCGCGGAAGGAATGGCTGTAAAAAATGGAGGTTTTAAAATGTCATTGTATTGTCCGGAAGGAACGCTGATTGAAACAGAGGAAAATAAAAACAGTCTGAAAAGCCTTTCTGCGATACGCGGTTGTATTGCAGGCGGAAAAATTTTGGAAGCTCTCGCAGTAGTATGTGATAATGAGCACAATCTGATTGTTGATTTAGGATGTATGCGGGGAGTGATTTATCGCAGTGAAGGGGCTATTGGTATCTCGGATGGTTCTGTCAGAGATATTGCCATTATTTCAAGGGTAAATAAGCCGGTTTGCTTTAAAGTAATAGATATTATTACCGATGAATACGGTAAGGAGATTGCCGTATTATCTCGTCGTTTGGCACAGGAAGAATGTATGCGGCAGTATATCTCTAATTTAAAAGTTGGAGATATCATTTCCGCTAAAGTAACTCATCTGGAAACGTTCGGCAGTTTTGTAGACATCGGATGCGGCATTTCCTCTTTGATACCGATTGATGCGGCTTCCGTTTCCAGAATTTCACATCCGAGAGACCGTTTTACAGTCGGGCAGAACATCCGCGCGGTGGTCAGGACGATTGATGCGCAAAACAGAATTTCATTAACGCATAAAGAATTACTGGGAAATTGGCAGGAAAATGCTGCACTTTTTTCTGCCGGAGAAACGGTAGCAGGGACAATACGTTCGATTGAAGAATATGGCATATTTGTCGAACTGACACCGAATCTTGCCGGTCTGGCCGAGCTGAAGGATAATGTAAAAATAGGGCAACAGGCAAGTGTTTACATAAAAAGTTTAATTCCGGAAAAAATGAAAGTAAAATTGATTATTGTGGATGCTTTTGATGCGGCATACCAACCGGCAGAATATAAGTATTTTTTAACAGAAGGGCATATAGATAAATGGCGCTATTCTCCGCCGGAAAGCGCTCGAATTGTAGAAACGGTATTTCAGGAATAACGAAAGTGGCAGTATGAACTGTCCGATCACTATCGGACGGTTCATTTGCTGCACAATGGATAAAGAAAATGTTTGACCATAGTGAAAAAGGAAAGGTGCTTAGTGTGAAAATATTATTTTTCACACTCCATTTGTTCCTTTTTGCCCTTAAACGCTCGGGCATAATATTGCACAAAGTGCAATACCGGAACAAATTCAAAAAAAGGAATGGTGATTGAAATGAAGAAAGAAAAAAAAATAAGCAGGTTGATGGTCGTTTTATCGGTGTTTTTTCTTTGCTTATCAACAGTCGGATGTGATTTGATTCCATCAGAAAATTCCTCTAACGTAAAATCCAAAAATGATTATCAATTTTTGGTTTCCTCAGGAAAACAAGATAACACGCCGGGCAGACAAGCTGTTACCTATACGCCGAAAAATTACGGAGAAGTAAAGGCGGTTTGGATCTCATACATAGAATTAAAAACACTGTTATTGGGAAAAACAGAGGCAGAGTTTTCCGAATCAATTGGAAAAGCTTTTCAAAATGTGAAAGATTTAGGCTTAAATACCGTTGTTGTGCATGTACGTCCTTATGGTGATGCAGTGTATCAATCGGAATACTTTCCTTGGTCGGCTTATGCAAAAGGATTTGGTGAAAATCCGGGCTATGATCCTTTGCAGGTTATGGTGACTAAAGCGCATCAATTAGATTTGTCTTTTCATGCCTGGGTAAATCCTTATCGCTCGATCACAGAAGAGGAAAGTAAAATAATCGGCAATGAATATCCATTTTCAAAATGGTTGCATAATGAAAAAAAAGGGACCAATATTGTGAATCTGTCCGGACGGTGGTTTTATAATCCGGGTGTGGAAGAGGTACGGAAGCTGATTGTTGCGGGCGTCGAGGAAATAGTGAAATATTATCCGGTCGATGCGATTCATTTTGACGACTATTTTTATCCGACTACTGATACCGAGTTCGATAAAACGCTGTATCAAGCTTATCTTGAGGAAGGCGGGAAGTTGGAATTGGATGCGTGGAGGAGAGAAAATGTAAACACACTCCTGCGAGATACGTATACAGCGATAAAGAAGATCAATGATGGAGTTCTTTTCGGAATCAGTCCACAGGCAAATATCAGCAATAATTTTAAAAACCAATATGCCGACGTAATCAGATGGTGTTCTACTCCCGGTTACCTGGATTATATCTGCCCGCAGATTTACTATAACTTTAAAAGCGAAACAACCGATTTCGTAAAATCACTGACTACCTGGGAAGCACTTGCGACGCATCCTGCCATTAAATTGTATATCGGTATTGCGCCTTATAAAATCGGCAGGGTAGACCAGTGGGCATGCACCGGAGCGAGCGGAGGCGCTTGTTCTGCACCTAACGATTGCGGTGCAAAAGGGTGGATGGTAAACGATCCCGGCAACAGCAGTATTTTAAAGCAGCAATATGAAAAAATAAAGAAAAGCGAACGTTGCAGCGGATTTTTTCTCTACAATTATCAATCGCTGTTTTTGCCGGAGGAGGATGTGAAGACGCAGGTGGAAAGTGAAATGAAAAATTTAAAGTCGGCATTGAATGAACCATTAGTACAATGATGACACGAAAAAAGCTCCGAACAATAATTTGTTCGGAGCTTTTTGGATAGCGTAGTGATAAATCCTTATCTCTTTGAGAACTGAGGAGCACGACGAGCGCCTTTGAGACCGTATTTTTTACGTTCTTTCATTCTCGGATCACGAGTCAGGAATCCTGCTTTTTTCAGGACAGGACGCAATTCCTCGTTAAAGTTTAACAATGCTCTGGACAAACCGTGGCGGATTGCGCCTGCCTGTCCGGTTACACCGCCGCCTGCAACGGTGCAAACAATGTCAAAACTGCCGTTTGTATTGGTGAGATTGAGCGGCTGGCGAACAATTAATTTCAATGTTTCCAGACCGAAATAATCGTCAATATCTCTGCCGTTAATGGTAATGTTACCGGTTCCTTGATATACTCTTACTCTGGCAACAGAGCTTTTTCTTCTACCGGTTCCGTAGTAATATGGTTTAGAATCGTACATTCAAATTGCCTCCTTCCTTATATTTCGTAAGCTTCAGGTTTTTGAGCAGCGTTCTGATGTTCCGCATCTTTGTAAACTCTCAGACGACGGAGAGAATCGCGACCAATAACGGTGTCAGGAAGCATACCTTTTACAGCAAGCATCATCGCTTTTTCCGGGTTGGTATCCATCAAATCAGCGTATTTGATTTCTTTCAAACCGCCAAGCCAGCCGGTGTGCCAACGATAGAATTTTTTCTGAGCTTTGTTACCGGTCAGAACTGCTTTGCCGCAGTTGATGATGATAACATGATCTCCGCAATCAGCATTGGGAGTAAAAGTAGGTTTGTGCTTTCCACGCAGAATGTGAGCAGCTTTAGCAGCTACACGACCGAGCGGTTTATTCTCAGCGTCAAGCACGTACCATTTGCGAGTGATTTCATTCGCTTTTGGCATATAAGTTGACATAACTGTCATCCTCCAAATATAATTTTCGTAATCCGTGGAACAAATCCATTCTTCATACAACGTTTTATATTATATCGGCTGACGAAACTTTTGTCAAGAGTAAAAACGCCGATTTTTTAAATTACAGCCATATTTCTCTCGATATCTCTTTCATTTACGTAAAATCTCTCTGTTTCTTAAAAACCATTTCAGTTTTAATTTTTCTCTATTTTCCTGAAATGTACACTTGAATGAACGGCATTCTTATTATATAATATCCTTAAAAGCACGATGCGCTTTTAAGGATATTGAAACATTGCTCGCTGCGCTGCGCAAGTAGTTTATGTTATAATAACCTTAAAAGCACGATGCGCTTTTAAGAACATTGAAACATTGCTCGCTGCGCTGCGCAAGTAGTTTATGTTATAATAATCTGAGGAAATATGAAATAATCGGCTTAGTCAGTGGTTGCCCTTATTGTGTCGGGTATCCATTCGGATGGATGAATCTTTATCTGCTTGATTTAACATCGTAGATTTTTAAATAAGTTTTGGAACCTGTTGATTGAGAGCTTTATGGAAGGAAGAAAAGTAATTATGCAAAAAATGTTGGGATATATGCGAAAAGCGATTCAGGAGTTTGATTTGCTGCAGGACGGAGATAAAGTTGCAGTAGGGGTATCCGGAGGAAAAGATTCGGTGGTTTTACTGCGGGGATTATACTTGCTTAAGCGGTTTATCGGGATTGATTATGATATTGTGGCGATTACGCTTGATCCCGGGTTTAACGGCGTTCACGGAGATTACAACTCGATTGCGCAGCTATGTGAAGAAATGAATATTCCTTATATTTTAAAACGGACTCAGATTGGTGAAATTGTCTTTGATGTGCGGCAGGAAACCAGTCCATGCAGTCTTTGCGCCAGGATGAGGCGGGGTGCTTTACACGATGCGGCGATTGAGGCGGGGTGCAATAAAATCGCTTTGGGACACCATTATGATGACGCAGTGGAAACTTTTATGATGAATCTCTTTAACGAGGGAAGAATCGGCTGTTTTTCTCCGAAAAGCTATCTGTCCAGAAAAAAGCTTTGGCTGATTCGTCCTATGGTTTTTGCTCCCGAAAAAGAGGTGCGCAGAGCGGCGATAAAAAACAATCTGCCGATTGTAAAAAGCAAATGTCCTGCCGACGGAAATACCGCCAGACAGGATATGAAGGAATTTTTAAGAATGAAAGAAAAAGAAAATGACGGAATTACTTATCGCATTTTCGGCGCGATGCGGCGTGCCGGGATCGACGGATGGGGATATCCGGAGCAGAAAATAATAAAAGGCGATTGAGGGGGAGTATTATGCTGCAAGCTTCACGAATTGTCAGTACGGCTGAAATGAAACAAGCGGAAAAAAATGCCAATGACAGCGGAATTCCTTATTTGCGATTAATGGAGAATGCCGGTTCAGCCGCTTATCGGGTAATCCGAGATCGCATCGGGTTGGAGGGCAAGCGCTTTGTTGTGCTTTGCGGAACAGGAAATAACGGCGGTGACGGATTTGTGGTAGCAAGAAAGCTATTAGAGCAAAATTGTATTACCACTGTGATTATTACAGGTCTGCCCAGAACCAACGACGCACGTGCTATGTACGATACTCTTACCGCTCTTGAGGTGGAAATTCTCATGCTCGGCATTGATGCTGACGAGACGATCAGTGACCGCATTAATCATTGTGAGGTGGTTGTTGACGCTGTATTCGGGACCGGTTGTCACGGTGCGTTGCCGGATCGTGTTGCCTGGATGTTCCGAATTGCCAATCAGACAAAGGCTCGCAAGTTGTCTTTGGATATGCCGTCGGGAGTGAACAGCGACAATGGAGAAATCGATCAAGATACATTTTCCCCCAATATTACTGTCGCATTTGCGGCGATGAAATTGGCGCATATTTTACCGCAATCCCGTCGCATTTGTGCTGAAGTGCACACGGTTCATATCGGGATGGAAGAGGATTGTTTTGCCGATATGGGATTTTTGCTCACCCTGTTGGATGAGAGTATCGTTGACGCTGCATTGCCGGTCAGAAAAGCTGACAGCCATAAAGGAAACTACGGCAGATTGCTGAATATTGCGGGCAGCAGAAATATGCCCGGTGCGGCAGTGATATCTACGTTGGCGGCACTGCGCAGCGGAGCCGGCATTGTTACCTTGGCGTCCACTGATACAGTGGTGGATATTGCGGCGTCTCATTTTTGCGAAGCTACTTTTTTGAGATGTAAAGCTGATTCTAATGGTCAAATCAGCATGGATTCCATACGTGAATTGGCAATGATGCTGTTGAAATCTTCCGCATGCCTAATCGGATGCGGAATCGGCGTTTCGAAAAATACCATTACGGTTTTGCGTACCGTGCTGGAAAACAGTACTTCTCCTATAATTATTGATGCAGATGGCATAAATTGCCTCAGTCGCGACATAAATATAATTAGAACAGCAAAAGTACCTGTTATTTTAACCCCACATATGGGCGAGATGTCACGGCTGACAAAAAAGACTATACCCGAAATAAAAGAGGATGCTTTTCGGATTGCACGCGATTTTGCAAAGCAATGGAATGTGATACTGGTTTTGAAGGATGCGTCAACTATTATTGCGCTTCCAACCGGCGAACTGTATTTGAATACTACCGGAAATCCCGGAATGGCACGGGGAGGTAGCGGTGATATGCTGGCAGGGATGATTGCGGCATTTGCGGCACAGGGAATCGAGCCGTCGTTGGCTGCCGCTGCCGCCGTATATCTGCATGGTCTGTGTGGTGACAAAACAGCGGAAAAACGTTCGCAATACGGTATGCTCCCGAGTGATATGATTGCAGAATTGCCCTTGCTGTTTCAATCTATGAATAGATAGGAATGATAGTATTGCATGCGGTCACAAAAATCAAATGGAAATATGTCATTATTGCTGTTGTCATTGTAGTGGTGTTGATAGGCGTGTTTTGGGCGTGCAGCAGAAACGGCAACAGTAATGATATTGTGCCGCTTGATCTGGAGCAGGGATTTACTGCAAAAGCGAATATTCATTTCGGAGAGATTGAAGCCACTGCGGATATTAATCGAATCGGAGACGGCATTTGTAATATTACTTTAATTTCTCCGAAAGCGTTAAACGGAATGAATTTTCAGTATAACGGCAGTGATATTCAAATCAGTTATTTAGGTATGAGCATCAAGACAGATGATGATAGTTTGCTTGCGAACGCGATGACCTCGGCGATTGTGAAAGCAGTAGATACTGCAGCGCGGGGTAGCGGAATATCGATGAAAAAAAGCGGTAAGACCGTTTTGTTGAAAGGCGAGAATGATAACGGGAATTTTGAACTGCAGGTGGATAAAAATACTGGTTCGCTGTTGAAGCTGACTATTCCGGAAATGGATTTGGAATGTACTTTCGGTACAGGGGACAGCGAGACGAAATGAACGGAATTTTTTGAAATGCACAAGCACCATGCTTATCGCGTCAGCGATAAGCATGGTGCTTGATATTGTGATGAAATAATATTCTGTGTTAGCGTGCTTTTTTTCGGTTTGTGTCAAAAGCAGGATTAAAGGCATAAAAGTTTTTGCTGTCAAGACCTTCGGTGGTGTGGCGCAGCGCTTCGCCGAATCGTTGATAGTGTACGATTTCGCGTTCTCTTAAAAACTTAATGGCATCCCGCACATCAGGGTCATCCGCTAAGCGCAGGATGTTATCATAGGTCACACGTGCTTTTTGTTCTGCTGCTAAATCTTCGTTTAAATCTGCGATGGGGTCACCGGTCGATTGCAGAGTGGCCGCTGAGAAGGGGACACCGGAGGCTGCCTGCGGATAAATACCGGTCGTATGATCTACGAAATAGGTGTCAAAGCCGCCGGCTTTGATTTGATCTATTGTCAGATCACGGGTCAGCTGGTATAAAATCGCTGAAATCATTTCAATATGTGCTAATTCTTCGGTACCAATATCGGTCAGCATTCCTTTTGTTTCACCGGATGTCATGGTGTAGCGCTGACTTAAATATCGGGTAGCAGCGCCCATTTCGCCATCCGGCCCGCCAAGTTGAGATACGATAACTTTAGCAAGTGCTGCATTTGGTCTGGTTATTTTTACCGGATATTGTAATTTTTTTTCATATACCCACATACTTTAGACACCTCTTTCCCATGGCCAGGGTTCTTCTACCCATGTCCATTTGTCTGTATATACATTGTCATTTGCCATTAACGGTCCGAATTTTGAAGTGTATTCTTTCGTGGCCTGTTCTTTCATCTCAATGTATTTTTTATAATAATCCAAGGCGGCTTGATCACACGGATGGGAATCTAAATACAGGCGAACGTCATCTAACACAAACCCGCATATCTGGACGCGGTTTAACAGTTTTTGTCGTTCGTTCATTTCGGCGTTACCTCCTCACCTAGAAAAGGCTTATCCAATTCTTCAAAAATCGTTCCCCGGTCAAATCCAACCTCAGAATCATAGATATTGCGCCATTTTTGCATCGGAACATATGCCATCGCGATTGGCAGATCGCAATTTTCTGTTATATTTACACAATTCACAATCATACTCATCCTTTCTGCATTTTTATTTTATAACAATATATTGGTGTATTTGATAGGTAGATTTCTTTTAGACCGATCGTTTTATATCAAAGCGATTAGCCTGTTACCATAATATGCAATTTTATTCGGTCTGTTCCGCTTTTGATTTTTGAAAAATAAAATCAAATCTGAAAAAGAATAGAAAATTAAAAAAAGCAGATAATAGTATTGAAAATTTATTGTTTGTCTTTCAAATAATGAAGATAAAAGCCAAACGGAAAATTTTCATATATTTTGTTAAGGAGTGATCGTATGGCAACCTTATCTGCAAAAGAATTGTCTGCAATAGAGGATCAGCTTTCTCTGGAACAGACGATGATCAAAAAATATAAAATGTATTCCCAAGCATGCACAGATCCGCAGTTAAAAACAAAATGCGAGCAGATTGCCGCAAAACACCAGAATCATTTTTGCCGGTTGATGGGGCAGTTAAATTAGCATATTGTTGAAAGGATGGATTAACAATGGAAATCAAGATTAACACACAGACGTTTGATGATAAAGAAATGCTGAATGACGCTTTGATTTCTCAAAAAATGCTGACGGATGATTATAATACTTTTGCAAATGAATGCGCTACTCCGGGCATCAGAAACGAATTTTTGTCTATCCTGAGTGAAGAGCACCAAATTCAAGCTGATGTATTTGATGAGATGAGCAAACGTGGTTGGTATCAGGTACCTCCGGCTGAACAGACGAAAATTGACCAGGCAAAACAAAAATTTTCAGGTATGAACGGCTAATTTGTTATCCGTTTATGGGCATACCCTCCTAAGGTGATGTAAAGCAAACAGCTCCTAGACAATTGTCTAGGAGCTGTTTGCTCTTTGCTAATTCATTTCTTTCTTTTTTTTGAAAACCTTAATTACTTTCATACGGGAAAATTCCTCCCGTTCTTTTTCTTCCAGAGAATCGGAAATAAATTTTACTGTGCTTTCAAAACGTGGGATAATAATATTTTTCAGTGCATTGGCGCGGCGCTGTGTTTTCTTGATTGCGTTTGCCAGCCGGTATACACTGTTTTCCAATTCGGAAAGCACTACCGTTAAGTGTTTTGCTTTGTCAAAAGAGATATAGGCTATATCAAGCTGCGAATTGGTTGCCGAAAAACCGTAATGAATCTTCGGCGGCTCTGTATCAATTTCAACATGCGGGATTTCAACACCCATTACGCTGCGATAGCTTATTTTAACGCCGTTTTCGACAGGAACGGTATTCGCGATCTCTTCGCAGATTCCAAGCGTAATGTTTGCTCTTTGCAAAGCCGCATATGCTGCTGTATAAGTTTCTTCGATTTCACCGCGAATGGATTTTGCGGTATCAATCAATGTCATCATTTCCCGAATCAGAATATTGCGTTTCCGATCCATTAATTCGTAGCCCAGCTTTGCCAATGATAAAGACTTTTTTGTATTGATTAAATTACCCTTGGTAGGAAAAACCTGTTCTGCCATTGAAATGCCATTCCTTTCTGATTCTGCGTTTCTGTCAACTGCAAAATCTGATACGCAATGAAGTGATGATTAAGCATTTAAGTGTTCTTTTACAATTTCTTTAAAACGATCGGCACGTTTCGGATCATAATATCGGTCTAAGAGGGTAGAATCGATACGATCCAACGCGTCTTTCGGAAGCAGTGAAAGCAAATCCCATCCCAAATCCAGAGTCTGATCAATTGTCCTGTTTTCGTCAAATCCCTGATTCAGAAAATGTTCTTCAAACATTTTTCCGAAAGTAATAAACAGTTTATCGTTGGGAGATAGTTCTTCCTCACCGATCACAGAAGCCAGAGAACGTGCATCCGCAACCTTGGCATATGCAGCAAATAGCTGATTGGATACCGCAGAATGGTCTGCTCTTGTATATCCTTCTCCGATGCCGTCTTTCATCAGACGGGACAGGGAAGGAAGAATGGAAATCGGCGGATAAACACCGGTTTGATCCAGGGTACGATCCAGTACGATCTGCCCCTCGGTAATATATCCGGTTAAGTCGGGAACAGGATGTGTAATATCATCGTTTGGCATAGTAAGAATCGGAATTTGGGTGACAGAACCTTCTGCGCCGTTTACGATACCGGCGCGCTCGTACAAGGAGGCTAAGTCGGAATAAAGATAACCCGGGTATCCTTTTCTTCCCGGGATCTCGCCTTTTGATGAAGAAAATTCACGCAAAGCTTCTGCATAAGAGGTGATATCAGTCATAATGACAAGCACATGCATATTGTGCTCATATGCCAGGTATTCTGCCGTAGTCAGAGCACAT
>CAUHFD010000045.1 GCA_959605275.1 uncultured Eubacteriales bacterium
TTGTCGGCTCTTTCTTTACGCATAAAAAAATAGTATTCCCACCTTCCGAAAAAATGATTCAAAAAATTTTTGGAAAGTATTGACAAACACTTGTTCCGTACTGTGTAATAAAATACGCTCACAGAGAGCTACAACCGAATACATAAATTTCATCACAGACATTGATGGGACGACTTTATGTCGGATAACGTTGCGGCTATGCTAAGCGAAAATGCCGCCGCTTCTGAATTGCTCTGAACTGTCGGCAATCGGAACGCGTAAATGACAGTTTCGACTTTGAATTTCAATGCCGGTTACCTGAATGTGATACCAAACACGCAAAGGGAAAAATCTATCCTTTTTCGGGTGGTCGGTACATGTTTATGTGCCGGATTTTTTTGTTGCCCAAACGCCGGTTACAACTGAATGGCCGGCTGAATGGGATATGACTTTGCGATGACCTCTTTTTTCGGAGAGCAAGCGAAGCAACGCCGCCCGGGATGGGGGCAGGAACAGAAAAACGACATTCAGACAGACCGGCGGAAAATAACAGACGGTATGCGGCAGAAAGAGTGTCGCATACCGTAGCAAGCAGGGAAACTGTACGGACAGTTTCCAGAAACAAAAAACATGGTGTATCATCGTAAGTTACGATGCACATCATGTTTTTTTACATAAATAATTCCTTATGTGGTGTTGCCAAATACGGCTCCGTTTGTTGTTTCGCCAATATCAATATTTGACAAACAAATGAAACTTTTCGTTTCGTAGAAAATAAAGCATACTATTTTCAAGCAATGCTTGATTTTTCGTAGAAAATAGTATATAATAAAATTGTTTTAGTAGAATTGCAATTTTCTATGAAAGGTTATGCTTTATGAAACGTCCGGATTATCTGAATCAAATACGAGGCAATATCGAAAAAGCCGAAAACGGTTCGGTGTTTGTTTCGACAGACTTTACAGATATAACCGATAAGAAAACGGTGAATATGGGTCTTATTCGCCTTGCGGATGAGGGCTTAATAAAAAAAATCTTGTTCGGAGTTTATTACAAGCCGGAGTTCAGCGAGCTGCTTGGCGAAACCGTTGCACCGTCACCGAATAAGGTTGCTCATGCACTTGCCCGCAATTTCGGTTGGACGATTGTCCCCTGCGGTGATACGGCGCTGAATCTTTTGGGACTCTCAACCCAAGTCCCGTCTCAGTGGGTATATGTTTCCGACGGCGCATACAAAGAGTACACCTTCGATAATACAACAATCAAATTCAAGCGTACCACAAACAAGGAAATATCAAAGGTTTCCTATAAAACGGCGCTAACCATTCAGGCGTTGAAAGCACTCGGTAAAGAAAACATCACCGAGCAGGTAATATCGCGTCTGAAAAAGATATTGACCGATGAAGAAAAAGAAAAGATGTTGGCGGAGTCGAAATCTGCAACATCGTGGGTTTTAGAACTTATTAAGATAATTTGTAAGGATGAAGAAAAATGAGAGATATCGCAAGGTTGAGTGAAAAAGACAAAAAGGCACTTTTCCACAATACTGCCGCTAAAATGGGTATGACCGATGCAATTATTGAAAAAGATTTTTGGGTGTGCTATATGCTCGATTATCTTTTTCATCGCTGCGCATGGAAAAATAATATTGCTTTCAAGGGCGGCACAAGCCTTTCAAAGTCATACGGCTTGATTGAACGCTTTTCCGAGGATATTGACTTGATTCTCGACTGGCGTGTTCTCGGCTACGAAAAGGATGAGCCGTGGGCTGACAGAAGTAACACCAAGCAGGACGCCTTTAATAAAGAGGCAGGCACAAAAACCGAAGCGTTTTTGAGAAACGAATTTATGCCTGCCGTTATAATGGATTTGCAAAGCGAACTTTCCTATGATGTAAATTGCTATATAGAAGAGGACGATCCGCAAACGGTGGTTTTTGCTTATAATCGCAGCTTTGACGATTCGGCAATTCTGCCTGTGATTCGTCTTGAAATCGGCGCGCTTGCGGCGTGGACGCCGGCAGAGGAAAAGCCAATTACCCCTTATGCCGCCGAGCAGTACGGCAGACTTTTCAAGCAACCGAGCACCGAGATATTGACCGTCTTGCCGAAACGCACATTTTGGGAAAAGGTTACGATTTTACATAGAGAGGCATACCGCCCCGAAAACAGTGCCTTACCAACAAGATATTCCCGCCATTATTATGATCTTTATTGTATGGCAAATTCGCCCGTAAAGGCCGAGGCTTTTGCGGACTTAGACCTGCTCGATAAAGTTGTGCGTTTTAAGGATAAATTCTACCGTTGTTCGTGGGCAAGATACGACGAAGCCAAACCCGGTACAATGAAATTGATACCAAGTGAGAAAAATATCAAAGTCCTCAAAGACGACTATGAGCATATGAAGAATATGATTTACGGCGAAAAACCGGATTTTGATGTGATCTTGGAAGCAGTAAAACATCTTGAAAATGAAATAAATACACTGTAACTACTATTTTAGAATAAAAATCATGAAAAATATTTGAGGAGATTTGAAAATGACAGAAGAACGCATTAAATTGTTATGCAAATTAGCTGTTGAAAACAGTAAAAAACCACTTACTAACGCGGAAAAGGAAGTGTTAAAACAGGCCATTGATGAGGCAAAAACAGTAGAAGACCTATTTACAGTTGCAATGGAAACGTTTTTGATATAATTTTTTGGAGGAAATTATAATGGCTTCAATTATTGACAACCGTAACAAGACTATGTTGGATTCTTTAAAAAATTCTCTTAAGCAAGCAGAAAAGGTTGATATATTAACAGCTTTTTTCTATTTTTCTGGTTTTGATGCTCTTGCAGAAGATTTAAAAGATAAGAATATTAGAATTTTAGTTGGAAATACAATAGATCCTTACGCTATAGAAGATTTATGTCGAGCCGTTAAAGACAGTCCAGAGGAATTGTTGGAAACCTATGCGGTTCGTGGTTATAATCGATTGAATAATTCACAAAAGAAAAATAATTATATCGACAGTTTTGTTGATATGTTTAATAAATCGTCACTTTCAGAAGAATTTGATTCTTCTGAAAGTCAAGCAGTATTTAAAATGTTTCTTGAAAAGATAAAAAATGGGACGTTAGAAATCAGACTCACGGCAAATCAGAACCATGCAAAGGCATATATTCTTACAAACCGCCCTGAATATTCCTGCTTTGGAGATCAAAAAGGCGTAGTGTTTACCGGCTCTTCAAACTTTACATATAACGGATTGCTTGGCCAAGGTGAAATGAATGAGCGATTCAGCGATAATGACAAATATGATGAATATATGGCGAGTTTTGATAGTCTTTGGAACGACAGTAAAGCGATTGATATTTGCATAAAAGAAGGCAACAATGATTTTGAAAAAGAGTTAAAAAAGAGATTGTGGATATTTGCTCAACCAGCACCGTATCAGATTTTTATCCGTATTCTTTATGAAATGTATAGCTCTATTGATAGCAATACTGTCTCAACACCGTATGAAATCACGAACGGTAAATTTTCAAACTTAAAATACCAAATTGATGCTGTAAAGTATGGCGTTGACTGTATCAATAAAAACAATGGTGTTATCATTGCAGATGTAGTTGGTTTGGGAAAGTCTGTCATTGCATCGGCGATTGCTTATAATCTTGACATCAAGAAAACTGTGATTATTGCTCCGCCCCACCTTGTTGATCAGTGGAATGATTATCAGCAGGATTTCGGACTTCGTGGAGTAAAAGTTTGCAGTAGCGGAAAAATTGAAGAACTATATAAAACTTACGCTAAAGATCCAAATCCCATCCTGTATGTTATTGATGAAGCACACAGGTATCGTAACGAATTAAGCGATGCATATCAGTGGCTGCATCAGCTTACCCGTTCTAATTCAGAAAATAAAGTTATCTTGCTAACGGCAACTCCATATAATAACCGCCCGCAGGATTTGTTTGCGTTGATAAAGTTATTCCAAACCCCGAGTCGTTCCACTATAAATTCGGTTGATAATTTGAGTGTGCGTTTCCATGAGCTAATTGCCAGATATAACAAACTTGAAAAAGAAGGTAAGAAAAACCTTACAGAAGCAATAAAAGTCGAACTTAATCAGTTGAGTCAGCAATTAAGACTTATTATTGATCCGGTTATTGTTCGCCGTAGTCGCATAGATTTAAAGGAAATAAAAGAATACGAAGAAGATTTGAAAATGCAGGGTATTCAATTTCCAGAGGTTGTCGGTCCGGAACTTGTTGAATATGATCTCGGAAGTATAAGAGAATTGTATCTTTCAACATTGGATAAATTGAGTAATCAGTTTATCTGTGCCCGCTATAATCCGGCTGCATATTTGAACAATCCCGAAGAATTTAATGAAAAATACGGTGAATTGTTCAACGAAATTAACATTCAGCAATTTCAGGGCAACTTGGCAAAATTTATTCAGCGTTTGCTTGTTATGCGTTTTGAAAGTTCAAAGGCGGCATTCAAGTCAACACTGACAAGCATTTTGGCATCATATGAAAATATCATTAAATGGTGGGATAAAGGGTTTGTTCCGATTAAAAAGAGTGGTTCTTTACCCGATCCCGATGATGACGAAATTCAAGAAACCCTTGACGAAATCAACAGCATAGACGATGAACCGATTGATGTTGATAAAATCAAAAAGAAGGCAATTCCGCTTCCGAAAGAACTGTTTAATACTTCCTATATTGTAGTTGTTAAAAGCGATGTGGATTTATTACATGGTATTTACCACGACTGGTTTTCTGATGAAGAGATTGGAGAAGATCCGAAATACAATGAAATCAGCGACAAAATATCAGAATTACTAAAAAATAATAGCGAAAGAAAAATTGTTGTATTTTCTTCATTCGCCGATACTGCCGATTATGTTCAGTCAAAATTACAGACAGACGGATTCCGTGCGTTGCTCTATACCGGTGGAGCGTCAAAAACAGACAGAAGTGTTGTTAAGCAAAACTTTGATGCTTCTTGCCCGGAGGCAGAGCTAGCAAATGATTACGATATTATTGTTGCAACTGATGCACTCAGTGAAGGCTTTAACCTAAACCGTGCCGGCGTGATTATAAACTATGATATTCCGTATAACCCGACTCGTGTTGTTCAGCGTATCGGTCGTATTAACCGTATCAATAAGAAAATGTTTGACAATATCTATATTTTCAACTTTTTCCCAACCGATATCGGCGAACAGAACACATTGATTAAAGGCATTTCAACGCTTAAAATGCTTCTTATCAACAATATTGTCGGCAGTGATACCCGTACTTTAACACCGGATGAAACGCTTCAGAGTTATTTCAAAAAGCAATACGAAGAAGCTAACGAAGAAACCGGAGAGAAGAGCTGGGATAACGATTATAAAAACATTTATAATGCAGTAAAGCACAATATGACACTAATTGATGCGGCACTTAATATTCCGGAAAGAGCGAGAATTGTCCGCAAAGGTCAGTTTGAGCCTTGTGCCATTTCTTTTGCAAAGCGTGGGAATAACACACTGTTTGCTATGGCTTCTGATTTTGACAAAAAAGCTCAAATCGTTTCGCCGGAAAGAATACTGTCGTTGTTCAAAGCAGAGCCGGACGAAAAGAGCTATGAATACGACCAGGAACTGGATAAAAAATTTGCTATTCTCAGAGATGAAATTAAAAAGCCGTATCCAAAGGTAAGCCTTGATAAAAGAAAGGGACAAGCTATTGATAATCTCGAAAAATTATTGGCGTTTTATCCGGTCGAAAAAGACTATATTTCCGATTTGCTTGAAGTAATTAAGAACTACGATGATTTAAGCGACGGCGAATTGAAGTATCTTGCAAATTTAACTATAAGAAAAGATAATGTTCAAGCCATTGTCACGGAAATAAAAGAAAAAATCCCGGTGCATTATATAATTCAAATTAAGCAAAAGGTTGAATCTATTGATGCACAAACCGAGATTATCATGTTTACGGAGGATTTAAGATATGATAACAATTAAAGAAGCCGAAGAAATACTGAAAAAAGAATATCATATTGATAACTTTGGTTATTTGGTAGGCGAGCTCCTTCTTCCCGATTATTTCGAAGATAAACATGATGTCAATTTTGATAATTCACTCTTTTCCTCTGTAATGATGCTTGGTGAATCAAAGCAATGCGAAGTCACCGTTTTTGAAGTCATCATAAATGAAGGATGCCAAAACCGCCGTGTCGGTATAACGCAGAAAATGTTCCGCATTCTCAGAGGGTTGCATATCAATAATGCCCTTGTTGCGTTTGTAAATGCCGATAAGAATAATTATCGTATCTCTCTGCTTACAAGTAAATATGAATTTGACGGAGATAAAATAGTAAGAGTAATATCCAATCCCCGCCGTTATTCTTATAGCTTGGGATTTGGCACAAAGACAAAAACCGCATACAAATTTTTAATTGAAAAAGGCAAAGTTTCATCTTTGGATGAGCTTATCAGTCGTTTTTCAGTTGAGGTTGTCAATAAGCAGTTTTATACCGAAATTGCAACTGCCTTTACAGAACTCGTCGGTGGAGAACGCAATGGCAGAAAATATGAAAAGTTACTCGGCTTGCATAGTGTGGTTGACCATAACAAATTTGCAGAGTTCGGAGTACGCCTTATAGGTCGTATTATGTTCTGCTGGTTTTTGAGAGAAAAACGCAGTGAAAACGGAATTCCTCTTGTCCCAGATGATATGCTGTCGTTAGATACTGTAACTAACTCAAATAATTATTATCATCAGGTTTTGGAGCCTCTGTTTTTTGAAATTCTGAATACAAATCAAAACCGCCGCAAGCCGGAGTTTCAAACAGATTATTATAGCAAAGTTCCGTATCTGAACGGTGGTTTGTTCAGCCCGCAAACCGATGACCATTATAAATATGACGCAGTAAATCACTGTGGTGCTTATGGTGTGGTTTCCATACCGAATGAATGGTTTAATCGGTTGTACGCAGTATTGAACGAATACAATTTTACCGTTGACGAAAACACCGCATACGATATAGAACTGTCCATTGACCCGGAAATGCTCGGTAGGATTTTCGAGAATCTTCTTGCCGAAATCAACCCGGAAACCGGAGAGAATGCAAAGAAAAGCACCGGAAGCTTTTACACGCCCCGTGATATTGTCGATTATATGGTGGACAGCAGTCTTTGCGAATATCTGAAGACAAAAACAGATATTGCCGAAATCAAACTTAAAGCTTTGATAAGTTATTCCAAAGAAGACGATGACCTTGCCGTGTTCGATAAAGCCGAGAAGAAAAAACTGATAGATGCACTTTACACCGTTACAGCCCTTGACCCCGCTTGTGGTTCCGGCGCATTTCCTATCGGTATGCTTCAAAAAATCGTATATATGTTGCAGGAATTAGATCCGAGTGCAGATTTATGGTTTGATAAGGCAACGGAAAATGCTCCCCGTCTTATTAAGCAAGAGTTTGAAAGGAAATTTAACTCTGGTTCTCTTAACTATATCCGTAAACTTTGTGTTATCCAAAATTCAATTTTCGGAATAGATATCCAACCTATTGCAGTCGAGATTTCCCGTCTGCGTTGTTTTCTTTCGCTTATTATTGAGGAAAAGGTGCATGATGACGAAGAAAACCGTGGTATTAACCCGTTGCCTAACCTCGATTTCAAATTTATCATTGCGAATTCACTACTAAAATTAGAGAATGATGGACAACTTAGCTTGTTTGAAAATCAAGAGCATATTGATCAGTTGAAAGCAATCAGAGAAGAATATTTTAATGCCGATAGCGGTCGCCGCACAGAACTGAAGCTTGAATTTGCTAATGTTCAGCAAGATATGTTGGTGAATACAATTAATAACTACGATAAGCAGTCATCCCGTATGTATGCACAACTTTCTGCATGGAAACCGTTTGCAAATGAGTCCACCGATTGGTTCGACCCTGAATGGATGTTTGGTATTAAAGATGGATTTGATATTGTTATTGGTAATCCGCCTTATATAGGAGAGAAAGGACACAAGGAATTATTTAGACCCATAGCATCCACCGAATTTGGCAAACGCTTTTATCAAGGTAAAATGGATTATTTCTATTTCTTTTTCCATAAAGGCTTGGATTTATTAGTTGATAACGGCGAGTTGGCATTTATTACAACTAACTACTATCCTACCGCAACAGGTGCAAAAAAGTTGCGTCGGGATTTCAAAAATAGGGCGTGTATTAGAGCGTTGATTAATTTCAATGAAGTTAAAGTGTTTGAATCCGCCGCCGGACAGCATAATATGATCACACTTCTGTCGAAGAAAAACGATGAACATTTTCCTTGTAAATCTTTGATGTGCAAGGGAAATGATTTAATAAATTCCAAAGATTTAAGTTCCATTTTAATTAATTCCAGTGAAAATATGATCCTTGAGTATGTCGAGCAAAGTAATTTGTATGACGGTGATGAGTGTTATATACGGCAAGAGGGAGTTAATTTTGACAATGATAATAACACAATTGGTTCTATTATCAATAAAATGATGTTGCAGGAAACACATTTGGGAGATTTGGCCGATGTGAATCAAGGAGTATTAACTGGTTGCGACACAGTAGCAAATAGAAATATTGATAAAATACCAAAAGAATCAAACAAAATACCAAATGATGGGATTTTTGTTTTTGATTTATGCAATTCTCGTGATCTCGTAACAATTGCTTCGTTTTCTGTTGGAAAAAAATTATTGCGTGATTTTTATAAAAACTCAGATATTACAAGGTATTACTGTAGTTCTAAAGCTTCAAAAAAAATATTGTATTATCCTAATGAATTACAACAAACAAAA
This sequence comes from uncultured Eubacteriales bacterium, assembly GCA_959605275.1. GTDB lineage: Bacteria > Bacillota > Clostridia > Oscillospirales > Ruminococcaceae > HGM13222. The sequence goes on from CAUHFD010000045.1 coordinate 8,815, forward strand.
TATCCCGACATATATGCTCATTTATTAAAATTTAAGCCTTTATTGGAGAGCAGATTAAAAACATATAATGAACATTACCATTGGACTGCAATACACCGTACGCGTGACGAAAAAATATTTCTTGGTCCAAAAATTGTCGTACCATATCGTTCAAAGCGAAACTCCTTTGCTTACAATAATAAAGAATGGTTTTGTAGAACGGATTCCTATATTATTACTGCCAAAAATTCGGATGTTGATTTATTTTATTTACTTGGGGTGTTAAATTCTAAATTAAATTTCTTATGGCTTTATCATCGAGGAAAGCGCAAGGGCGAAATTCTTGAATTATTCCAAGTTCCACTTTGTGAGATACCTATTATTCGCATAGAGCGGCAAGATGAAAAACGAATCGCAGAATTGGCGGAAAAAATCACAAAAGAAAAAGCAATAAATCAAACGGCAAATACCAGTAATATGGAAGAAGAAATTGACCGGTTACTGTATAATGCATATAGTTTGTCACCAGAAGAAATAGCTCTTGTCGAAGAATCAGTCAAATGATTCAACTATTGTTTGTATAGAAATGGAGGATGTAACCGGTGATTAATTGGTTAAATAGTAATCAAGGGTTTGTAATGTGTTTGTTAACATTAGTTTATGTATTGGCGACTGTTGTAATAGTTATTATGAATAAGTTGTCAATAAATGAAATGCGGAAAAGCCGTTTAGAAGATAACCGCCCATATATAATGGCAAATTTGGTTAAAGACCCTCGAGATAGATGCTTTTATGTTAGAATTAAAAACTATGGAAAAACTGGAGCAGTAATCACAAACTTTAACATTTTTCCGGAGTTAAATCTTTGGGACAGAATGTCCCGAAGTCCGAGGACAATCGCACTACCGCAAAAATCGGAGCGGACAGCGGCGACAGCTACAAAACTGTTCAGAGACTTATACGCTTGACTTATCTTGTTCCCGAACTTCAAGAGTATGTGGACGGCGGCAAGATGAAAATGCTTCCGGCTTATGAGCTTTCCTTCCTTAATGAAGAAGCTCAGCGAGATATTGTTGACCGTATTGACGAAACCGAAAGCTTTCCGTCGCACGCACAAGCCCGCCGTATGCGAAAGGCGTTTGAGGAAGGAAAATTAAATTACGATACCGTTACCGAGATCATGGCAGAGGTTAAACCCAATCAGGTGGAAAAGCTGAAAATCCCGATGGATGACATTCGCAAATATGTGCCGCAAGATTTTACACCTCAGCAAATATCCGAACTCGCTATAAGTCTGTTCAAGCAATACCATAACCGTCAGCACAACCGCGACGCAAGATAAGGAGTGTGCTTATGGATAAGTTTATTGTTGGATTCGGCAGTACCCCTCGAGAGTATGTCATTAACGGAGTGAGATATGTAGTTGAGTCGAGATTTCAAAAGCCTGATTACAAAAAGCCAAGAGAAAACACCTTGTTGAATAACCGTATCGGGAATTATCTCACAAGCGATTTCGCAGATTTGCCGTCTGTCGATGCAGATAATATAATAGACACTGAATATGATTGTACGGGCTGCATGACATCTAACGATGTCTGAAAGGAGGAAAACAATGCAGCCAAAAACTAAAAAAGACAAAATCGGGATAACGGCGCTTTATTGCCGGTTGTCCCGTGACGACGGAATGGACGGTGAAAGCAATTCAATAGTCAATCAAAAAACGTTGCTTTCGCAAAAGGCAAAGGAAAAAGGACTGATCGATACTAAGTTCTATGTTGATGACGGATATACGGGAACCAACTTCAACCGACCGGGATTTCAGCAGATGCTCTCCGATATCGAAATGGGATATATCTATGCCGTAATGGTAAAAGACCTATCCCGACTCGGACGAGATTATGTTTCGGTAGGAAATTACACCGATGTATATTTCCCTGATCACGATATTCGGTTTATTGCCGTTAATGACGGAATCGACAGCGAAGAGGGTGAAAGCGAAATTGCTCCCTTTAAGAACATTCTAAATGAAATGTATGCAAGGGATATTTCCAAGAAGATTCGTTCATCACACCGCTTGCGCGGCTCTATGGGAGAGCCGTTATCTCAGCCGCCTTACGGATATATGAAATCTCCCGAAAACAAAAAGAAGTGGGTTATCGACCCGGAGGCGGCAGAGGTGGTAAAAAGCATTTTCAAAATGTGTCTTGAGGGTAAGGGCAACGAAACTATCGCGCGAATCCTGCAAGAACAAAAGATTCTTGTGCCTATGGCATACTGGCAAAGCAAGGGATTGCCGCGAGGCGGAAAGAAAACGCAGCCTAACCCGTATAAGTGGTGTAAGACGACAATACAAAAGATTCTGTCTCAGCAGGAATATTGCGGTGATGTGATCAATTTCAAAACCTGTTCCAAGTCTTTTAAGAACAAAACAAGACTTCCGAACGATCCTGAGAATTGGGCAATATTCAAGGATGTTCACGAGCCGATTATTGAACGAAACGATTTTGAAAAGGTGCAAACGCTCATATCCAAAACAAAGCGAAGAGCACCGAAACCGAAAAACGGTGAGAAAAGCATATTTTTTGATTTGCTGTTCTGCGGTGACTGCCACGGTAAGCTCCGTCACCATACAAATACAATCAATAAAGATATCCATTACTTCGTATGTGCAAACAACAAGGTGGATTACCGAGGAGAATGTCCCGGCAGACACTATGTTAGAGCAGATGCCATTGAGCAGGTGGTAATGCTTGAATTGCGAAGGATGGCAGAATTTTTGGTCGCGGATGAAGAAGCCTTTGCCGAGCTTCTTGCCCAAAAGACCGACAAGGAACTGTTGAGAGAAAAGAAGCACGATGAAGAGGAGCTTCAAAAGGCAATCGTCCGAAACGATACCGTATCCCATCTATACGAAAAGCTTTATGAGGATAATGCTGTCGGCAAAGTGAGTGATGAATGGTTTATGCAGTTGTCTCACAAGTATGAAACGGAAAGGCTGGAGCTGAAAACAAAAATTAAAACGCTTCGTCAAAAGCTTTCCGAATGCGGACAGCGCGAACAGGAACGCGAGAATTTCACTTCGGCAATCCGCAGGTTTATGCGAATGGACAGACTGACCGCACCGTTGCTCCGTGAACTCATCGACCATATTGATGTTTTTGAAACAGAGGGCAAAGGTAAAAGCCGAACGCAGAGAATCGTTATCTATTATCGCTTTGTCGGGTATGTGGAGATACCCGAAGTATCTCAAAGACCGAATATCGTCGCAGATACACGAAAAGGCGTTGCCGTGGAGTATCTTACCGAGCCGCTACCAGCATAGCAAAAGAGCAGGCAAACCGCCTGCTCCGTAAATAAAACCGTATCAAATAGAAAAATCGAGTATTCATAAGTGAAATCCCTTATGAATACTCGATATGGTCGGAGTGACAGGATTTGAACCTGCGACCTCTTGGTCCCGAACCAAGCGCACTACCAAGCTGTGCCACACCCCGTTACCAAGATATTATACCAAACATTACATGCCATGTCAAGCGTTTTTTCGCGCTTTTTCAAAAATAACAGGATGGTTCTTACAAAATACTGAAATTACGGCAAAACAAACCGTTTGATCGCCCGGATGGCGCTTTGCGCCTGCCCGTCCTGTTGCCGCACGGTTTTTTGTGCAGAGGTGCGATCATTGGGGCCAGTATGGCACGCTTGGTTATTCGCCTGCGGCACACACCGTTGCACCTCGCCAAGTGCCCAAAAGCCATTTTCATCATACAAGCGGACACGTGTGCCCACCGGCAGTGCCTGCAATACGGCTGGTATCTGTTCCCCCGCACTTTTCGGCAGTTGCATTGAAACACCGCGCAATTTATGTAAATAAATCTCACAACCGTTTTTTGCCAACCGATCATGAAATGCCGGTAACCGGATGATTGGTAAATCAGAAAACAACGTTTCCACCGGCCGCAACTGTCTCAGACGTTCCTCCATCGTCATCTGTGCAAGTGCATCCAACGTGACCGCATCACAAATCGAAAACAAGCCGCTCTGCGTACGGCGCAGAGATGCCATCACGCCTCCGCAACCAAGTTTTTCTCCGATATCTGCACAGAGCGTACGGATATACGTTCCCTTCGAACAATGCACCTGCATGTCATATGCCCCATCAGAAACCGGGACAACTGTAAGAGCATACACAAAAATGTCTCTGGGCTGCCGTTCAACGGTAATCTGCTGCCGTGCCAGATCTACCAGCTTCTTTCCATGAATCTTCAACGCAGAATACATCGGCGGTATTTGCTGTTGCGCGCCGCAAAACAGCGCCGCCGTGTCTTTCACCGTTTGTTCATCCGGCAAGGGCGCGGTGCTTTTTGACAAGACACGGCCGGTGATATCCTGCGTATCAGTAGTAAGTCCGAGTTGCAAAATTGCCTGGTAGTGTTTGTCCTTTTCCGTCATACAATCGCTTGCCTTGGCCGCACGTCCAAGCAACACCACCAAAAGGCCGGTTGCCATGGGATCCAAAGTCCCGGCATGCCCCACTTTTTTGGTACCGTACAACCGACGGATTTCATTTACGCAATCATGTGAGGTACGCCCCGCCGGCTTATCCAACAATAAAATGCCGTCGGGCGCAACGATGTTCTTTTGATCTCTTTGTTCCATATTTGTATGTGCCAATCTGTTTTTCTGTGTTGTTTTTTTCTCATCTGCAATGAGATGGTGTGGACTTGTCACGCATGTTTATTTCCGCATCAAAATACACCGTGCTCATTTTTGCGTGCGGCAACGTTCTTCTGTAATCACTGATTGATGTTCCATTCCGTCGAAAAACAACTTCCCGATCTGTTCCACCATTCGCTGCGCGACAGATGCCGCATCTTTTTCATACACGGTACATCCCGCCGCGCACCGGTGTCCACCGCCACCAAATATCTGACACAACGGGCGGATGTCCGTCTCACTTTCAGAACGCACGGATACCTTATACTCTCCCGGGCCACGGTATTTGATATGCACCGCAATCTGTACTCCCGCAATGCCACGCAACAAATTGACAACGTCCGAGACATCCTCGTCTCGGAGCATATATTTTTCCATATCCTGTTTGTCAAACCATGCCATACTCACTTTGTCGTCATAATACAAATGCATCAGATCATACGCGGCACGGGTTGCACGCACTTCAGACAGCGTTTTGGTCCGATACAGACGCTCACATATTTTGGCATGATCAATCCCGCTGTGCAACAGGCATGCAACGCGCTGATGTGTTTTGGCAGTGACGTTTTCGTACATAAAACTACCCGAATCCGTGCTGATCGCCACATACAACGGAACGGCCAATGCAGCGGGCATGGGGTGATTGTCGTCATATCCGCCAAGCAAGCAAATCAAATCAAAGATCATCTCACCGCAAGCACAAGCGTCCCGACGCAACAACAATCTGCGGGCAAACGCCTGATGTGTCCCGTGATGGTCTATCGCAAGATCGACACCCACGTGGAAAGGATCCTGTTTGTTGTGCGTCGCATCTTCCGATGCAGCCAATTCGCTGTCTTGTCCGACGTTTTTTTGTGACGGGCTTGCCAAACGAGGTTGTTCTGCCTCATCGCCAAAAAGTATGGGGGCAAATGACTGCAACAGATTTTTCGCTGCGACATCGACACTGACAATCGTATATCGAGCAAGATTGAGGGGCAATGTCGTTTCGATTGGCGTTTCCCGGGTCAAAAACGAAAGCCGTTGCGGAACGGGGGTTGGACAGACAATTTGTACTTGCTTTCCCATCAAATCGAGCATATGATACAAAGCCAACGCACTGCCCAGTGTATCGCCGTCCGGATTTGCATGACAACACAAAAGAAAACGATCATATGTACGAAAAAAGTCGGCAGTCTGCTGCAATGTCATTTCCATCGTTTGAGAAAAATCACGTGGAACACCACAGGGTTCTGCCAAAAATTCAGATGAAGTGGTCATAGTCATCCTCCGTTACAAAGGGCAAACATATCTTTTTGATCCATCAACCGTAGAACCTGCAAAGCCTTGAAACCTCACAGTCGAAAACACATGTGCAACACGGCACACATACCCTTGCCGCAACACTCACATATCACAATCAAGCCACAAAGCGTTCGGGCACACAAATACCCAATCAAATAAATTCATCCGTGGTATTTTCCCCGCCCCCATACACCACATTTTGATCCGAATCCGCGCGGGTTGTTTGCGCGTCTTTTGACGGCTGTTCATTTTCTTGCGCTTGCGCGGCGGCACGCGCATCAAAGCGTTTGATATCATCTTCAACCTGATGCAGCAGCGTGGCAATATGTGCGCCGTGGGCCATGGAATGATCGGCAATGAACTGGAGCTCA
>CAUHFD010000046.1 GCA_959605275.1 uncultured Eubacteriales bacterium
TAACGCCTTTTGCCATCTCCAGATTAACCGTATTGAACAGACCGACCGCATATTTCCCTTTTTTCGCGTCCAACAGGACGTCGTTTAAATTTACTAACATTTCTTTATCATTCCTTTTCTTAATAAGGTGCCAAATTCCTTTGTAATGATTATTCTTCTACTTCCGGAATTCTTTGAATATTCGGGTCGGTAAAAATATCATACTCATCATAGCTTTTGGTGCTAAATTCAGAAACCACAGCGCCTTCACTTCCCGCCTGGAACCAATGTTTGGTGTTCGGATACAGTGTGTATTGCTCACCCGGATGCAGAACAATCTCATGCCATACGGTATAAAATTCCTTGCTGCCTGCCGGCGGCTGTACTGCCGGATTCGCAACCGGCTCGCCCTCTACATACAGATACACGGTTCCGTAACGAACCCGGAAGGTTTCTTCTTTACCCGGATAATCTCCGAGCGGTTTGTGACGATGCTCCGGGCAAGTCTGATGTGGAAACAGTACCATTTCCTTTGCACAGCATTTTTCGGTGTTGACATAAGTAACAATTTCCAAACCGGTAGCATCTACATCATTTAATCCGAAATCTGCCACTTCCAGATTCTCTTTTTCCTGCTGCGTCAAAACGATATGTGCCTTTTCATAGAACTCCAAGGCACGCTGACGGCATTTTTCATATACTTCTTTTTTCATCACAATCATTCCTTTCTATGTATCAGAGTGGATTTTCTTCCATAAATTTCAAGATTTGAGGAATCGGCACGATTCCGGTAGAAGCACCGATTTCTAAAATACAATGGGTACCAACCGCATTGGCAAAACGTCCGGATTCCCGATAATCCCATCCCTGTGCAAGCCCTGCAATAAAGCCTGCGCAGAAAGAATCACCCGCTCCGGTCGTATCAACCGGTTTGTATTGGAGATAGGTCGGCAAAGTATACTCTGTTCCGTTCGGCTCATGGATAAATGCGCCGTCTTTTCCGACTTTTATAATAACACTTTTTGCTCCCATATTCAAGAAAAATGCCGCGATTTTCGGAACATCGGTTTCTCCCGACAGTTTCACCGCCTCCTCATAACTCGGCATAAACAAATCCAGATGAGGAATCACCGCTTCGATTTTCGGCAGCCACTTGTTTTCAAAATCCCATGCCGTATCCATAATGGTCATTTTGCCTTTCGCACGCGCTTTTTTCATCAACTCGGCACAAGGATTTCCGTCGAATTCAGTCAACAGCATAGCGCCCGCTACAAAGACGATATCAACCGAGTCAATCAGTTCATCTGTCACATCCTCCATCTGAAATGCCGCAGCAGAACCCGGATAATATAAAAAACTGCGTTCGCCCGAGGAGTTGATACATACAATAGAAACCGTTGTTGCTACTGTTTCGTCCGCTACGATCCCGTCTGTATTCACTCCGTTTTCTTTCGCGGTTTTGATGACGAAATCGCCAAAACTGTCTTTACCGACTTTACAGGACAAAGTAACCGGTACGCCCAACTTTGCCAGATCGATCGCCGCATTAGAAGCACAACCTCCTACATGAGTAGAAACACTGTCCACCGACCACAGTTCACCCGGCGTAGGCACCTGATCAACCGGTTTTACAATGACATCCGTTGTTACACTTCCGATACACAAAACTTTTTTCATTCAACAATCCTTCCTTTCCGTAAAAAATAAAACAAATTCATTCATTTGTAAATTGACTTTACTAATATAATTATTATATAATAGAATCAATCGGATTGTCAAGCACAACGGAAATATTTTATCGGTTTTTCTTTGAAAAATTTCCGTTTTTCTTATGGCGATCATTGCAAGAACAAATCTTTTTTTGATTTGTCCGGCAGACATCATTTATCAGACAAGAAGGGTTTTATTATGCCGATAAAAAAAGGGATCAACAGTTCTGACATTAAACAAGCCAATCGCGGATTAGTCTTAAAAATGGTGTCGGTAGAAAACGGTCTGTCCCGCAGCACAATTGCCAAACAGATCGGACTGACGAAAATGGCGGTAAGCAATATTGTGTCCGAGCTGATGGATGACGGCTATCTCACCGAAACCCAAGCCGCTCCCGTTTCAGGCGCTGGCAGAAATCCGGTCCTGTTGGACATTGCACCTCATGCTCCGTTAGTAGCCGGAGTCTATCTCTCCCGTGACTCTCTTTCTGTCATCTGCACCGATCTGAAATTACAGGAAAAATACCGGCAATCGGTAATTCTGCGCGATGAAACGGCAGAAAGTCTTCGAGATAAGCTGCACATGCTAACCGATGATATGCTTGCTGCGCAAACCGAAAAGATCCTCGGCATCGGCGTTTCCGCAATCGGTCTGCTGGATATTCGTTCGGGCTTGCTGCTCAATCCGCGCAATTTCTTCGGCATCCAAAATTTCCCGATTGTACGGCTGCTGAAAGAATGGTACGGATTGCCGGTTTTGCTGCACAATGATATGAAAGCCGCCGCACTGGCAGAAAAATTATTCGGTCGCTGGAAAAATACAAACAATTTTATCTATCTCGGGATCACCAACGGTATCGGTTCCGGTATTATCTCAGACGGGCAGTTGTTTCGTGACAGTTGTGATACCGCCGGAGAAATCGGTCACCTGTCCCTTGATATGAACGGACCGGTTTGCAGCTGTGGCAGACGAGGTTGCCTGGAAGCCTATATCAGCATGCCGCTGATTTTAAAACGCATTCAAAAGGCTTGCAATCTGCCTTCCTTAACCGCAGATCAACTTAATGAAATTGCTGACGACTGGCGGGCGATTCCTATTTTAGAAGACATGACCGACAAACTCGCCTTTGCGCTGACCGATATGGTCAACCTCTTGGATACCAAGGTAATTGTTATCGGGCACGAAGGAAGCTATCTTCCGAGCCGATATCTGGAACAGTTGTCGGACGAAATCAATCTGCATATCTTTTCTGCCGGATACAAAAAAATTGAAGTTTGCCCTTCCTCATTCGGTACCGAAGCCCCGCTGTTTGGCAGCGTATGCTGTATTCTGGCATCCCTTTTTTCCGGCGAGATCTATGGTCAATAGATTTTAGTAATATTTCTAATAAAGCAAACAAACCGCCGCTCCCTGCACATCACAGGGAGCGGCGGTTATTTGTTAACTTTGCGTCCAATTTATGCCTCTTCTTTTTTTCTCTTGAAAGACAGGATTCCAACAACGATACCGGCTATCATCAGCATCGGTACAACAGGAGGTATGGTTTCGCCGGTCTCAGGTGCACCCTTCGGCGGATCCTCATCCTCAACGTCTTTCGGAGGTGCCGGCGGATTTAACGGCGGATCTTCCTCCTCGATCTCTTTCGGAAGTGTCTTTACATAATTGATGGTGATCACATAAGTGTTGTCTTCCACCAAAATGGTTTCAGGAGAAGCGGATTTAAAAGTATATCCTTCCGGCAATTCGGTCAAAACATAATCCTGTGCATTGACTGTTTCGCCCGGCATTACGGTATCAGAAGCATTGCCCAAATCAACATTTTCCATATTTACAGTGCCGTCTGCATTGTAAACCGTTCCGATATGGTTAACGGTAATCGTTGCAGGGAGCTGCTTTTTATAGTAAATATTGATTACGTGGCTGTTCTCGGTTACTGTTACGGTTTCCGGATCAGCATGATCAAAGCGGAAGCCTTCCGGCAGTTCGCTCAAAACATAATCAGATGCATTTACTGTTGCATTTGCCTCTGCTTTGAAAGTCTGACCGCCTTCAAATTCTTCTCTCTTGTTCTCGGTACCATCTGCCTCATAGGTAATTCCAATGTGATTTACCGTAACGTCAGCAGGTAAAACTTTCTTATAGTAAACCTTAACAACATGGTTGTTTGCGGTTACTTCAAACGCATCGTCTGCCTTTTCATATACATATCCTTCCGGATCGGTTGCCAGCTTGTGCTCTGCCGGGGTTACTGTGGTATCGGGCATTGCAGTGAAGTTCTTATCCTCACCAACGCTGATATTTTCCTGAGCCGGTGTGCCGTCTGCGTTGTAAATCGTTCCGATATACTTCACAGTGATATCAGCAGGAAGCTGTTTCTTATAGCGAACCGTAACAACATAGTTGTTTTCGGTTACTTTAAACGCATCATCTGCACCGACATAGGTGTATCCTTCCGGATCGGTTGCCAGCTTGTGCTCTGCCGGTGTGACTGTCTCGCCCGGCATTGCGGTAAAGCTCTTATCATCACCGACGCTGACGTTTTCCTGAGCCGGTGTGCCGTCCGCGTTGTAAATCGTTCCGATATACTTCACGGTGATGTCAGCAGGAAGCTGTTTCTTGTAGTAAACCTTAACGATGTAGCTGTTCTGGGTTACTTGGAACGCATCATCTGCACCGACATAGGTGTATCCTTCCGGATCGGTTGCCAACTTGTGCTCTGCCGGGGTTACTGTGGTACCAGGCATTGCAGTAAAGTTCTTCTCTGCGCCAACACTGATATTTTCCTGAGCCGGTGTGCCGTCTGCGTTGTAAATCGTTCCGATATACTTCACTGTAATATCAGCAGGAAGCTGTTTGTGATAGTAAATGTTAATTGTGTGATTGTTTTCACTTACGGTTACCGTTGCAGGATCCGCATTATGATACGCATATCCCTCCGGTAAGCCGGTCAAAACATAATCTTCTGCAACAACTGTGGTGCCTGCCGCTGCTTGAATCTTGCCACTGCCGAGATCTTCTCTCTTGTTCTCGGTGCCGTCTGCATCATAAACGATACCGATATGGTTAATGGCGATATCTGCCGGCAACTTCTTCTGATAGTAAACCTGAATGGTGTACTCATTTTCTGTTACCGTAAACGGAGCAGGCTCTGCTTTTTCATATGCATAACCTTCCGGATCAACCGCCAGCTTGTGATCTGCCGGGGTTACTGTGGTGCCGGGCATTGCGGTGAAGCTGCCATCCCCTAAATCAATATTGGAGGTATTCACTGTGCCGTTTGCATTGTAAATCGTTCCGATATACTCCACTGTAATCGCAGCAGGAAGCTGTTTCTTATAGTTAATAGTAATCGTATAGCTATTTTGGTCAACTGTAATGGAAGCAGGATCGGCAGATACATAACTGTATCCTTCCAGCAATTCCTGCGCAGTCAGCTGATAATCAGCCGAAGTAACAGTTTCCCCACGGTTGGCTGTATCAGATTCACTGCCCAGGTTTACATTTTTCGTATTTACAGTGCCGTTTGCATTGTAAACCGTTCCGACATGATTAATCGTGATATTCGCCAGGAGATATTTCTTATAGTAGAAAATAATGGTATTGCCATTCTCTGATACTGTAATCGAATCTTCGCTGACTTTGTCATAAACAAAACCTTGCAATGTTGCAGCGTCGGTCAACTTATAAGGAGCAGTGGTAATGCTGCTTCCAACGGACTGATTAGACAAAACACTGCTGTCTAATGTTACATTCGGTACGGTGCTCTGTGTACCGTCTGCATTGTAAGTGACCCCAATATGGGTAATATTCACATTTGCTTTCTTGCGCGTATAAGGAATGGTAATAACGAGCTTCTCTTTTTCGGTCAAAGACTGAACATCAGACGGAGAAGGTGTTCCAGCGGTATAATTATCAAACGATTTGATATAGTCACTCGGTGTAACCTGATCGCCTACATAGAACGGACCTTGCTGCTGTTCCACAATGGTTTCTTTCTCGTCGTCAAAGGTATAACGGACCTCTACGCCCGCCGCTGCAACGCGACTGTATACCACGATGATTTGAATTCCTGCAGAAGTTACGGTGATATTCTGCGGATTGGAAACAGTGTAATAACCCTGCTGACTATCGTCAACGACCCGAATTTCTTTCACCGCATATTTTCCGTTATCGGTTTGATACTGAATGGATCCGGTGTTGAAATTGGTGTTTGCATCCACAGTAACAGACGGAGCTACGATATCCGCATTCGGTACATCTGCTTCATATGCTTTCTCGTAGGTATGTTTTACATTGACTGTTGCCGGCACGATGGTGTAATAAATATCTATAACATGATCGCCGCTGATGGTCAGCGTATCGGTTGTCATATTTGCAAGCGCATTGTTGTCTACCTTAATTTGAGATACGGTATAGACATAGCCGTTTCTGGAGGGTTCCGCACTGTGGTAAGGAGTAACGACATCGTTCACATAAGCCGTTGTTTTACTGCCGTTCACATCTGCCGCCGGAACGGATACGCCCTTCGCATAGTGATGATTTACGGTTATGCTGGCTGCGACATATTCATAAGTGATAATGATCACCAAGCCGCTCAAACCGGTATTCAGCGTTGCATTCAGTGTAGTGTCAGCTAAGCTGTTTTCATCTCCATTAAATGCACGATACTGTACCGATTTTACTTGATATCTGCCTTCCTCTGTCTTTGTTACGATGGTGTTGGTAGCAAAGTCAGAGCATGCATCGCGGTTGCCCATTGATACCGAAATATTCTCTTTCGCAACACCGTCTACGAAAATATCCGGATAAGTGTGTTCCACCTGTATCGGTACCTGTGTTCTGACATAATCAATATAGATCGTAATACCGCCCGGTACCATAGTGACGGTTTCTGTTCCTTCGATATCCGCATTGTTAAACTGATATCCGCTAAAGGTATACAGACCGCCTTTGGTAATTGGCGTTGCAACATTCTCTACTGTCAACTGAGTATCCATTGTATAGCTTCCGCCGTTTATCGAAACAGGATCCAGACTCGGATATCTGTGCACGATAGTAAGCGGCGCTTCCGCCAATTTATAATACAGTATAATCGTTTTATCACTCTTTAGCGGAAAACTCGTGGAAGGATCTCTGCTTACTAAAACATATCTGCCGTTTTTGGTGTTGGCAGTATAGCTGCCAGGATTAATGATTGTACCATCTGCATAACTTCCGGACTGTGCAGCATCTATCTCAGGCTGTGCGACATCCGGATAATTATGCAGTACGGTAACGGTATGCATGACCGGCACATATTCATAAGTGAATACTTTATCCTCTGTTAAAGTAACATTGCCTGCCGTCGGCTGTTCCACATTGGGTTTCAGCTCGTAAGTGACTCCATTGTGCTCAAATACCGGTTGAGGTACGGTAAACTGTGTGCCACGATAAATCGTAGTATCGATTTCGGTAATCGTTTCGGGCTCGCCCTCTGCCGGATTGTATTTGTGATCGACCCGAACAGTCACTTTTTCCATCTCATAAGTAATAGTGATGGTCGCAGAGGTTCCGGTCATGGTGTATTTGCTGTCAGCAAAAGTAAGACCACCAGTCACCTCGGTTTTCACATAACTATAATGGAATCCCGAGAAATCAAGCACTTTGCCGTCAACATCAATCACGTCGCCCTTGTTTACAGTGGTTGTGCCGTTTTCAGGAGCAGTAGACGGACGTTCGCCGCCGATAAAGACATAATTGACAGTTAAGCCTGCCTGAATCTTGGTATAGCCGATATCAATATATGTGGTTCCGTTGCTGACAGTAGTTGCCGGCGTACCGATAAACTGACCGTCACCATAGTTGTCATTCGGCTTATACGCATTCATGTTGATTTGGCTTGTATCAATCGCCGTACCGACAAAAGCCTCGGTCATATAATTGTTATCGCCCAAAAACGCGCTGTTATTAGAAAGATCATAGTATCTTACCACAACATTGCCTCTCGCATGGCGGTACAACACCTTGACAATCTGTGTGCCGCTGATATATTTGGACGGCACCGGAGAAGTTTCGATGGTCCCTTGGTCATAGTTGTCGCGAATATCAGCAGGAATGTCATTTCTGTTCTTGCTGATATTGATGGAGGACTTCTCAAACGGAGTGTCTACCACACCGGTAAATGTTGCGTCCTCCCCGACCTTTACTTCACCGGTTTGGGTTTCATAGAAATATTCTACTTTAATATTGCCCTTTTCCGGAGCGATTTTATATTGGAAATATACCTTTTCAGTCGGATGAGATAAGGTTAAAGAAACTTGCTTGGAAGACTCGCCCACCAACTCATAGGTAGGTGCCTTGTCCTTTGCAGTGACAGTATGTGTCTGACCTAAGTTATAAGCACCCTGCTCGGTATAGATCTGATATGCCTGCTCAGGCGAATTCACGACACGTCCGTCCTGGCTGATTGGCTGTCCCTGATCATTTACTAAATAACCGAGTACGGTAATGGTTCCTTTTCCGATCTGAACTTCCGGAACGACAAAATCTTTCGCTGCATCCCGGTCTTTCGCATCGGTATAATACATTGTTGTTTTTCCGTTTGTCGGATAATATACATCAGATACGGCATCGTCATCAATGGTGACACGATAAGTCAGCGTAATGGTCTGCCCCTCAACCACCTTGCCGATATTCCAACGGAGTGTTTCGGTAGCAGCATCATAGGTAACCGTAGCGCCTTCCGGCGTAACCGTATAATCAGAAACGCTGAAACTGTCGCCCGCAATGTTCAAATTAAATTTCTCGCCCATCGGATCGATGACAAAAGCATCCTCTGCCGCATAAACAAGCTTTTCAATTAAACCCAGCAAAGTAGCTGTCAAGCCGCTTCCGGTTGCCGAATAATAACCGTCTTTACCACAGTAAGATAAAATCGAATCATCCTCTAAATTATAGCCGATGGTATAAATATCGATGCCGGCTGCATCCGCCGCATCCGCCGCGTTTTTGGTTGCGGTAACAACATTGCTGGTTGTATCTCCGCCGTTTCCGATACGATCGCCATCGCTGTTATATGCGTAGGTCGGCAAACCGTCGCTGAGCACGATCATGACCTTGTTTGCGCCTTCTCTGCCGCCTTCCAGCATTTCCTGTGCTTTCCGAATGCCGCCGTGAATATTGGTTCCGCCGCCGGCTGTCAATTCGTTAATCGCATCTTTCACAGCCTGAATGTCGGTTGTTAATTCCTGCTCCATCTTTTCGGAGGTAGCAAAAGAAACCACGCCGAATTGCAAAGACACCGTGGACAATGCCGCCTGTGTCAAAAACGCTTCATAAGCCTCTTTGGCAACCTGCATTCTGCTCTTATAGCAATACTCGCCTTCGGAAGGAGTGGTATCATTGGTGTTTACTTTGTGAGTATGGGCGCCCTCACTCTTACCGCAAATATAGCAGGATGCACTGTGCCGATGCGCCACTTTGCCGCACTTATAGCAAGCGTCCGTATGAGTATGTTCTGTCTTACGGCAACCAAACACATTACACTTCCAATCATGTGTATGTTCCTGCAAATTGCAGCTCATTCCGCACTTATTGCTTCTATGAGTATGTTCTTCCAAGCCGCAGCCGAGACAACTGTCACTGTGCTGATGAGCTTCTTTATCGCAGACCAACAAATCATCGGTCGTTCCGGCGGAAAAATTCATACTTCCTGAAGTATCGATGACCAAAACCACATCAGTTGGTTTTGAGGGCATATTCTTGCCCTGTACTTTCAGTTGGATATCCCACTGGTTTGCCGTTCCTTCTACCAGCGTTGCGGTTTTCTCCAAATTGACTGCGCCCGCATCCGGATACTGTAAATCATTATAATACTGATAATCCGGATCAGCGGCAAACGCTGTAAGATTAATTGGTATCAGCGATGTGACCGCGATTGCGGTTGAAACCAACAAGCTGACAACGCGTTTTCCGAGTTTCATCTCAAAAATCCTCCTTTTAATACAATCTATAACCTTTATTTTTCTTCTGACTCCCAATTAACTGTCACCTCATCATTTCCGTCAAGCGCCTCATCCATTAATTTCAGCAGTTCCAGTGCGCTGCGAAAACGCTGTGTTTTATTAGCGTCCACCCATTGTACCGTACCTTGCCAAGTGGCGTTTTGACGAAACTGAACATGAACAACAAAGTTGGCTTTTCCGGAAAGTGGTTCTTGCCGTTCCATCCGTTCACCTGATTTCCTTATCAATTTTTGATTGGGACTTTTCCCAAACCGTCTGTGAGACATCGACGATTGCGGGAAATGTAATTTATCAAACAAGCTTTCCAAAACAGACATCATTTCGTAAGTGTTTTGGAACGGCACGCACGTCTTATAAAACGCACTGTAAACAACGCCCTGTAATTCTTTATTTTGATAAGAATTAACCTGAACATTTACTTTTGCCGCTACGCTTGTTATCAGCGCCATTTATTCTTTCATTCCTTTCTTTCTGGATTTTATGTAAAACCGGCTGTTGTCCAAACAATTCAACCCGTTTTTCCACATCATATTGATAGTTTAATGTGCACCGGTCACGTGCCAGTCACAAAATACCATTTTTTTGAAATTTTGTATTTCTGTTTTTAACCGGATGACGTCCAATGGATGATTTATGTATCTTACAACGTAAATCCAGCGGCGTGTTACGCCGTCTTAACCGCATGTTATACGGCACGCAGAGGCGCTTTTGCCTCTGCGTTTGCTTTTTATTATAGCGGTTATTGGTCACCTGCCGGTCACAAATTACAATATAATTTTTCTTTTATTCCTTTTTATTTGCACATAATAAAAAACGGCTTCTGCCGTTGCGTGTATTAGTATATCACTAATATATGTCGTATCATGTAAAAAATTGCCATCTGCAAAAATAAAATTTCCGCCTTGGAGGCGAGTTATCGCTTTGGGTAATTTTATATCTGCACTTAAAAGAAACAGCGAAATGAAAAAGTGAGCCGTTCCGGAAAACCGGAACGGCTCACTTTTTCATCAGTCAATCTAAAATTCAATTTTCTCGCGGATAAATTCAACCAGTTTGTCAATGGCAATTCTCTCCTGCGCCATGGTATCACGATCGCGGACAGTTACACAGCCGTCTTCCACGCTTTCAAAATCGTAGGTAATACAAAACGGTGTACCGATTTCATCCTGGCGGCGGTAACGCTTGCCAATCGAGCCGGCATCATCATAATCAACCATAAAGTGTTTGGAAAGCATTTCCCGCACCGCATCCGCTTGTTCGCCCAGCTTTTTGGAAAGCGGCAACACGCACGCTTTAAAGGGTGCCAGTGCCGGATGCAGATGAAGCACAACCCGAGTGTCATTATCTCCGACCGTTTCTTCGTCGTATGCCTCACAAAGGAATGCAAGCGCAACACGGTCAGCGCCTAATGATGGTTCGATAACATAAGGAACATAGCGTTCATTGGTTTCCGGATCGAAATAATCCAGCGCTTTTCCGCTGTGATTAATATGCTGTGTCAAATCAAAATCAGTACGATCCGCAATTCCCCACAGCTCGCCCCAACCAAACGGGAACACAAACTCAATATCGGTGGTCGCGTTGGAATAATGAGAAAGCTCCTCCGGATCATGATCGCGCAAGCGAATGTTCTCCTCTTTAATACCCAATGACAGCAGCCAATTTTTACAATAATCTTTCCAGTACAGGAACCATTCCATATCAGTTCCCGGTTTGCAGAAGAATTCCAACTCCATCTGCTCGAATTCACGGGTACGGAAGGTAAAGTTGCCGGGTGTAATCTCATTCCGGAAAGATTTGCCGATTTGTCCGACACCGAAAGGCAGTTTTTTGCGGGTCGTGCGCTGAATATTCGCGAAGTTCACAAAAATACCCTGTGCGGTTTCAGGGCGCAGATAAATTTCGTTTTTCGCATCCTCGGTTACACCCTGAAAAGTTTTAAACATCAAATTGAATTTACGGATCTCGGTGAAGTTGGTACTGCCGCAATTCGGACATTTTACCCCTTTTTCCCGGATGAAATCCATCATCTGGGCATCTGTCCAACCGTTCGGCGCCACACCGGTCTGATCCTCAATCAAATTATCTGCGCGATGGCGGGTTTTGCAGTCCTTACAATCCATCAGCGGGTCAGAAAAGCCCCCCACATGTCCGGATGCCACCCATACCTGAGGATTCATCAGCAGGGCAGAATCCAATCCGACATTATACTTTGATTCCTGCACGAACTTTTTGAGCCACGCCTTTTTGACGTTATTCTTGAATTCCACACCCAATGGTCCGTAATCCCACGTATTTGCCAGACCGCCGTAAATTTCACTGCCGGCATATACAAATCCCCTACTTTTGCAAAGGGATACGATTTTTTCCATTGTTTTCTCATGATTTGACAGCATTGTGATAACCTCCGATAAGATGCTTTTATAGAATTAACAATTAACAATTAATAATTAACAATAGAGTGCGTTCTCGTTTGATTCAGCGTGCAAAGCCCATTTAAAAATGTAACAATGTTCTCAAAAGCGCAGCGTGCTTTTGAGGTTATTATATCACAGTAGCATCGGTTGCGCAAGCAAAAAATACTGATCTGTAAATATTGCGTCAAGTTATCCTTTTTGCATACCGTCTGCCAAAAAACAAATCACTCTTGTTTTGGGAAAATCTGGATTTTTCATTGACTTGTCCTCAAAATGTACTATAATAAGAATAGACAGAGAAAAAATCTCCGTCTGTTTATCAAAACATAAATCTGTTACAAAGAAAGGGGTTATCGTATGGAACTGAAATTTTACATTTGTAAACACTGCGGAAACATTATTGCGTTCGCTAAAAATTCGGGTGTGCCGGTTATCTGCTGTGGTGAAAAAATGGAGGAGCTGATTCCAAACACGGTGGACGCCGCTCACGAAAAACATGTGCCGGTGATTACCAGAGAGGGAAATCGCGTTACTGTCAAAATTGGCTCGATACCCCATCCTATGACCGAGGAGCACTTCATAGAATGGATTTGTCTGCATACCACTCAGGGCAATCAGCGCAAATGTCTCGCTCCCGGCGACAAACCGGAAGCTTGCTTCATGGTTTGCGATGATGATGAAGTAATTGCAGCATTGGAATATTGCAATTTGCACGGCTTATGGAAAGCAAATGCATAAGCAATCTGCCAAAGCTCTAAAAAGGCTCGTTTCATTCGGAGCGTTTGCTCTCTAATAAAGGATACCGTGTCGTCTTGGTTTACAAGGCAACACGGTATCCTTTTTTTTTAACTGTTTATCGTGACAAGGAAGTTACTTATCCACCCGTCCTTGCGTCATGCTCTTGTTTTGCTTGCGCGGCAGCCTGTTTGCATTGGCTGCTCAGATCGTTATATTCCTGTTCCGATATATAGTAATAATAAGCATCTGCATAACAAACAAAAGGCTTTTTATTTGTATCTCTTCCCAGAATGATATCTCGGGAATAATCACCCACAGAACAAACGATCCAATACCGTGTATCTGATCCTTTCAGTTTTTGAGGATCCCAAAACAAATGAAAACCCTCCATATCACCTTTCCAATGGTATTGATTATGCTTTGTCAAAACCTTCAGGATGTTGTATATGCAGGTTTTATTCTCATAATCATATGCCATCCGTTCTCCTTGAAGATCTGTATATGCTCCGATGGAAAACTTTGTTACTAACTGTTTATCTACCGTTCTATTAAAAATCGCGCGGCAGACCTTATCGTTGTCCAACTTACCGTTCGTATAGAGCGTGGCATAATCATACATTGGCTCCACAAGGGACAGATTGTTGTACTGCTTTTTGGTTGCCTGCTGGCTTGCCCCGGCAGACAGCGACTTTCTAAATTTAATACTGGCAGGAAGAGAGGCGTCATCATAAATGGTGAATATACCATCCAGTGAATTCCAATACCTATAATAGGTAAAAGTACGATCCCGATAATCCTCAACAAAAACTTCGATGGTATTTCCGCCAATGTACAAAACCAACGCACTGTACCCATTTCCAATCATCAGCTTTGCCGTCTTCCCCAAGCTCTGTTCCGGCAATATCATGCTTACATCTTCTCCCGGCTGAGGCGGCCTGGAATACAAATCTGAAGAGACATCATTCTGACTGCTGACCGGAGCAGTAATATCATGGCTGGTATCATATCGGCTGGAATATTCTTTTGAAGCATAATCGGAGGAATAGCTGTCCGAATAGAGATATGAAGAATATTCCCCCGATATATAACTGTTGTCGGGCATGCTGATAAAACCATCCGGTCCGGTCTGTGACATATCAAAATTGCTCCGAACAAAGTCTGCCATATCTACAAGACAATTGGCATTTCGAAACGCAATCACTTGTCCATCAACTACGCTGTCGAGCGGAAAAGCCGAGCCGTAGGCACTGTAAGACAGTAGTATTTCCGTGCCGTCTTTATTCAGCTGCATTTCATAATTAAAATAAACATTTTTGCCGTAAGATGAGATTTCATCCAGCATTTTTTGACTGACCGGAACCGTGAATTTTTCTCCCGTTTGAATGGAATAACATTCGACATTTTTATCTCCGTGCAGATAGCTGTATACGTATCCGTCTTTTTCCAGATAAACATTTACTGCTTTTCTGACAGTAATGCTCTTCTGCTTGGAATCAAAAACATTTTCCAGAGAAATTTCATCTACATGACCATACTTTGCAGAAGAATAACTCAACTCGATAACCTGCATTTTTTCCCAATTCTGTAAACTGGTTGATTTGGTCAAATCCTTGCCGGAGGACAAATCAATCACCTTGCCACCCGAAGTAGTTTCCAGAATCGCCGCATTTCCGTCCTGAATATACCGCAAAAATTTTCCGCTGCCACGCACCGAAGTTCCTGTCTGAGTATCATAGGCAACCCATTGCTCTCTGGCATTAAAATGATACAGTTTGCCGCCCTCTGCTGCAATATTATAAATCAGATAGCGGTCATTGGGAGTAAAACGCAGATCCTCTCCGGTACGATAATCGGTCCCGTTTATTTTTCTGATTTCCTTTTCAGTGATTTTTCGTCCGTTAAGATCAACTGCCCATACACGGAAATAAGCATAATC
>CAUHFD010000047.1 GCA_959605275.1 uncultured Eubacteriales bacterium
GTCAATCAGTTCAGAGATTCTTTACGGCATTCATCGCATTTTCTATACCGGAATCAACGTGATTGAATCTTTCGTTTCTATTTTGGTTTTGGTTTTGGTCATTATCGCTTTAACCAAAGTTACCAAAGGAAAAGATGCCGGCATTCCGTTGCTGAGTAAGCTAGCTGACAGGGCATTTCATGTTGTGGAGAAACAGGTGTATCCGCCGCAACAATATCAACAACCACAATATCAACAGCCTCCCTATCAGCAAGCTCCCTATCAGCAACAACCTCAACAGCAGCCCCCGCAATATCAGCAAAATGTTCCGCCGCAACAACAACCTCCGCAACAGTAAAATTTCAAAGGGTCCTGTCTTTCGTATATTACGGAAAGACAGGACCCTTTATTATCTATGCTTTTATCCCAACTTACAGGCAATCAGAAATTTAGTTGGGATTCCTTCCTCGGTAAACATTTTCTCATGCTCGGTCATGGGACTGTATCCGTCAAAATCAGCATGGTGCAAATCATTGGTGGCATAAACAATGCGGAAACCGGATTCTTCAAAATATTGTTTGCTGTCTGCAAACAGCATATCGCTGTCGGTTTTAAACCAAATTTCTCCTTCCGGTTTCAGATGCTCCCGATATACCGCAAGCTGCTTCGGATGAGTCAATCTCCTTTTTCGGTGTTTTGCCTTCGGCCAGGGATTGCAAAAATTGATATACATGCGCTCAAAACAATCTGCCTCCGAAAATATCAGCGGCAGCCGTTCAATATCATGCGCCGTCAGCCGGATATTATCGACCGGGCGCTGATGTTCGGCATACAGCTTTTTAATATTACGCTGTCCGACTCCCAGCATATCGCTGATTAAATCAATTGCCAGAAAATTGGTTTCTTCATATGCTATTCCCATTTGCGCCGCAAACGAGCCTTTGCCGCATCCGAGTTCCAGACAGATCGGATAATCCGGATGAGGGAAAGCTTCCCTCCAGCGTCCTTTGTATTGTTCAGGCTGTTCCACAAAAAAGCCGCAGCTTTGCAGTTCCGGAACCGCCCATTTTTTCTTCCTCATCCGCATAAAAGCTTCTCCTTTTACTCATTTTATCAACAATAAAGCCGGCGGAATCTCCGCCGGCTTTATTGCTTTGTTGTCTGTTACCGCTCCAGATTCTGGCTTCTCGCCGGACCGACACCGACCATAATTACCGGACAACCGCAAACCTCTTCCAGCCGTTTAATATAATCCTTGCACACCTGAGGCAATTCGTCATAGGTCTTGCACTGGGACAAATCACCGGTAAAGCCTTCCAGTTCTTCATAAACCGGCTCACAAAGCGCAAGTTCTTCCAAAGAAGCAGGGTAATCATTCAATATCGTACCGTCATTCTTTTTATATGCCACGCAGATTTTCAGCCTTCCGATATCGCTCAAAGTATCCAATTTGTTGATTGCAAGTCCCGTCAGACCGTTTACGCGGACTGCATGGCGCAAGATCACGGCATCAAACCATCCCGTGCGGCGTGGCCTGCCGGTAGTCGTGCCAAACTCATGTCCGCGCTGGCGAATCAATTCACCCATATCATCGTTGAGTTCGGTGGGAAACGGACCTTTTCCCACCCGAGTTGTATACGCTTTCGCAACGCCGATAACCTCTCCGATCATGGTCGGTCCAACGCCGGTACCAACACAAACGCCACCGGAAACCGGATGAGAAGAAGTAACAAACGGATAAGTACCCATGTCCAAATCCAGCAAAGTGCCCTGCGCGCCCTCAAACAGAACGTTTTTTCCGGCTTTGCAAGCCTCGAACGCAAGCACAGATACATCATCTATGTATGGCTTCAGACGCTGTCCATACGCAACATATTCTTCAATTACCGTTTCTAAGTCAATCGGTTCTTCCTCATACAGTTTGGTAATCAAATCATTTTTTAAAATACCGACTGACATTGCTTTTTCGCGGAACAGTTCAGGGTGTACTAAATCATACATCCGAATCCCGCAACGCTCCGCTTTATCCATATAGCACGGTCCGATTCCCCGACGCGTCGTACCGATTTCTGCATTGCCGCGTTTTTTCTCGGACAAGCCGTCCAATGCAATATGCCAAGGCATAATCACATGTGCCCTGGGGTCAATCCGCAGATTTTTACAGTCAATCCCCCGCGCAATCAAACCGTCTATCTCCTGCAATATTACTTTGGGGTCAATTACAACACCACAGCCAATCAAGCACAAGGTATCCTTATAAAGAATTCCGGACGGAATCAAATGAAGTTTATAAACCTCACCGTTGTTTTCCACAGTATGACCAGCATTGTTCCCGCCTTGAGAGCGAACGACAACATCTGCGCGGGAAGCAAGGATGTCAATAATTTTACCTTTTCCCTCATCGCCCCATTGGACTCCGACAACTACTTTTGCTGACATGTAATTACCCCTTTACTTTCAATTTTACATAGCAATGGATATTCCCGCAAAAGAATACCCTAGAACATTATAGTCTGTAAGCGATAAAAAATCAAGGATATCCGAGAAAAAAAGCAAGTTTCTTATGATGTTCATGATTTTTAACTATACAAAGAATCCGGTTCTGTGATATAATAGTAACATTGCAATACCATGATTATAAACCATTGTCTCCCCCCTTGCAGGATTCACATCAAGCGAAAGGATGATCCCTACTTGAAAAAGAAACTGATGATAAAGCCAAAAATGGTTGCGGTTTATCTGATTACGATTTTGCTTTCTGTTATTTATATTATAGTCGGTCACAAGCTGGCAATAGAGGGGTTGACTGCCTTTGACGGAGCACAGGATACTCCTATCTCATACAAAGCCAAAGTCATCCGGATAGTGTCAAAAGAACGCCAAGTTCCTTTAGAAGGCGTAGAAGGTGATGACGGCGGTGTTAATATTATCTTTACAGCCAAAATTTTAAGCGGCGAAAAAAAAGGAGAAACGGTCACTGCCCTGCAGCAAACTGATCCCCTTTATCCGATTCAAATGAAAGAAGCCGAAGCCGGCGATAAGGTTTTAATTTATGAAAACACCGATTCAGAGCTGAACTATGAGTGGCTGCTGGGAGAATACGTGCGCACCGACGCTTTAATCGTGTTAGGAATCTTGTTCTGTATCGGCTTACTGATCTTCGGCAGGCTGAAAGGAGTGAATACCGTCATTTCTCTGGTGTTTACCTGCCTGTCCATTTTTATCGTCTTCATTCCGGCTGTATTATCCGGACAAAATATTTATATGTGGACCATTGTGACTTGCATATTTATCATCGTAATGACCCTATTGATTATAAACGGTGCGGACAAAAAAAGCCTTGCCGCCGGCATTGGCTGCTTCAGCGGTGTGGCAATGGTAGGACTTCTTACTTTAATCATGGATCAGATTATCAAATTGACCGGCATGGTGGATGATGATTCTTTACACTTATACTTGCTCAACGAAGATCGTCCGATTGATTTAAAAGCCATTATCTTCTCTGCCATCATCATCGGCGCGATCGGTGCAATTATGGATGTATCTATGTCTATCGCTTCCTCATTAAAAGAGCTTCAGGATCAAGTCGAACACGTGTCTTTCGGTATGCTGTTAAAATCAGGTATTACAATCGGGAAAGATATGATGGGCACGATGGCGAATACGCTGATTCTTGCATACATCGGCAGCTCGCTTTCTGTTACCTTACTGTTGGTTGCATACTCTAATTCCCTCCTGACACTGTTTAACCGTGAAATGATCGTTGTGGAAATCTTAAACGCCTTAGTCGGAAGTTTCGGCATTCTTTTAACCATTCCCCTGACCTCTTTTATCTGCGCTCTGCTTTACAGCAACCACAAAATCAGCCGAAAACGTCCTGCAACTGTTCCGTTCCGCCCTTCGGAGGAGCCTGCTGCAATAGCCGATGCTGAAAAAAAACAATCCGAGGAGTTGCCGGAAGGAATACCGCCAAAGCCAGAACGTCCTGACGATTATATGTCAATTGACAGTTTCCGTGACGAAGAAAATGATTTTAACGGAATATAGAATCAACAACATTAACATGATATCAAAAAACACAAAAGCAGGATGCCGAAATAAAATGGGCATCCTGCTTTTGTGTTTGATAAAAGGAAGTATCCGGTTTTCTTCTGAATAAGAAACAAGCCTATTATTCAAACAAATCGGTTGTTAATATCGTATCGTCTTCAATATCGGTTAAAGCGGTCTTTCCGACAACGCTTTGGATTGCAGAAGGAGAAATGCCGGTTCCCGGGCGCTTAAAGGTCAGTTTATCTTCAGTGATAATCTCACCCTTGCCAATCTTACCGAAAGAAACAATGGAACGACGGGCGTTTTTTCTTGCTTTTTGCTCGCTATCCAGGCATTTTAATTCATAGGAACCGCAAATTTTATCTAAATATGATATTTCGCGGAGGATTGCGGTGGCATCCTGCGGATCCATGGCATGATAGTGATCATTTCCTTTTAATGTTTTATCTAACGTATAGTGCTTCTCAATGACCTGTGCACCCTTTAAATATGCTGCTTTCACTACCTCATATTTGCCGTCCGGCTTGGTGTGATCCGAATAACCCACATATACGTCCGGATAACGATTTTTCAGAGAAACGATTTTATTTAGATTCGCGTGCTCATAAGGTGTCGGATATTCCAAAATGCAATGCATTAATATAAGCGGCTGATGATTATATGTCCGTATCGTTTCAATCGCGGTATCAATCTCATCTTCATTCGATGCACCGACCGACAATAAGATCGGTTTGTTCTTTTTTGCCTGATATGCAATAAACGGAAGATTACTCAAATCGGAAGAAGAAATTTTATATACATTCATCATATCATCCAGATAATCTGCCGACTCGAAATCAAACGGGGTAGAGAAAAACTCAATGCCGAGTTCTTCACAATAATCCGCCAATTCCCGATATTCTGCCTCGCCAAAGGAATCAAACTTTTGAAAAAGCTGATACTGAGAGGTAGTAGGTTCTTCGGTAATATCCCAATAATAAGGGGAATCTTTTGCTGCAAGGGTGCCTGCTTTATAAGTTTGGAATTTTACCGCATGAATACCGGCTTCCTTTGCCTCGTAAATCATCAGTTTGGCGGCTTCCATCGGAGAAATTCCTTTTTCTGTCGCAATGTCATAATAATTCACTCCGACTTCCGCAATCAGGACAAACTTTCCCTGTTTGATTCTTTCCAAAATTGTATTTTTCATCTGCATATCTGCCTTTCGTTTCTTATTCTCCCAAAATAAGTTTGACTTCTCTGTGTACTCCGTTTTTCAATTCCTGTCCGCGTGCAAGCATTAATTCTCTCATTTCACTGCGCAGCTGCGGCGTATTCATTAAAAACTCAAAAGAACGTTCTATCGTTTCCTGACGCACGTCTTTGCCCAACCCCAAATTTAAAAATCCGTTATTCATCTGTGCAAAAGTATGAAGCTGCTCTCGCTCATTCTGAGCCAAGACAATAGCAGGTACCCCCATAGCGGCAAACTCATAAACAGTACGTCCCTGAGAGGTAAATGCAAGATCAGCCTGCCGCATATAAGCGCTGACATATTTTGCGTCCTTTACCACAAAAATATTTTCTTCTGCTTTGGTTACGATCCCGTTTTTCTCGCAATCATATCCGATCCCTGCCAGAAAAATAAAACGAACATCCCGATATTTCTGATGCATCTTTCCTGCCAGCTGATAAATCACCGAGGTCATATTAGAAGGATCCGTCCCGCCAAACAGGGAAAGAACGGTCTTCACCTCAGAAGAAAACGGTTTCGGCTCAGAAATCAAAAATTCATCCCGCAGACAGATATATTTTTCTCCGCTGTACACATGACAGTGTTCCGGGTTTTCTTTGCCGGCATACAACGCATTGATTACAACATCTGCGTAACGAGTGCCCTCTCCCATATCCTCAATCGTAACGATCCGCTTACAAAGCTGCTTTAAGGTTTTCATATATTCCGCCGAGGTATCCAAACAGTCATTTACTACTATATCGGGCTGATATTCTTTTAGAAAGCGAAAAAACTCTTGATCATCCCGAACAATGGTAAGCGGCATAAAGGAATCTTTGATTTTCTGTATTCCCTCGGTACAATCGGCACGGGACACGAACATGATTTCATGTCCGACCAAATTATAAGCCAACGTTAGGCAATGATAAATATGTCCCATGCCGATTTGCTTATAGCCGTCTGCGCGCAGCACGATCCGCTTTTTTCCCAATATACTTTCGCAGACAATCCAATCTGCCGGCGAATCAATATCAATCGCTTCCGACTCCGGCAGCTCATAAACCGAAATAGACTTACCCAAACGGCTGTTCGGCGTTACATTTTTCCTGCGCGTAATCAAAAACGCACCGGCTTCCAAATAATTCGGCGGAAGCTGCTGCCGGTTCAGCCTTTCTTTATACAACGGAAAAAAGCGTCCTTCTTCATCCTTTGACCAAGACAAATGAGGTTTATTTGTGGCGCTGATATAAGTATCCGCATCCCGGTCGATAAATTCCCGAACAGCAGCCGTTAATGTTTCACATCGCAAAACAGGAGAGGTCGGCTGCAAAGTAATCACAATATCATATCGCTTATTTTGCCTGTTTTCCATCTGCTCCACAGCATCAAAGATAACCGGGTCCAACGTGACAGCATCCTGTGCAAGAGCAGAAAAGCGATTGAGCGCAACTGCATGATAATTTTCGGCAATGGTAAGAATTTCCTCATCGTCGCTGCTGACAGCAACATCGGTTATCAAGCCGCATTGCTGTGCGTTGTGAATGGCATAATAAATCAACGGTTTGCCGCCTATCAACCGTACATTTTTTCTCGGTATTCCTTTTGACCCGCCTCTTGCAGGAATCACCGCCAATATTTCCATAACAAATCCAACCTTTTTTCATTTGTTCAATCATGATTACCAATTTAACACAAGCTAAAAAATACTTTTATTTCGATATACCCTCCAAAATAGTATGACACCTAGAATAATACCGACCGGCCATCGAATGTACCACAAATCAATCGTAACGTAAAATAATGCTGAAACCAGAATCATCGCGCTGATTCCCGGCAAAAACATCCTCCAAGAATAGTGATAGCCCTTTTTAATCACATATTTCGCAATGATTTGATGGAACAAAAACAGCATGATGTAAGAAATTGCCGTTGCCGTAGCTGCACCGATGTTACCCCACCAAGGAATAAACAAAAAGTTTAAAATAATGTTAACTACTGCCGCACTGCAGGTTCCGCAAGCGATCAAAAGCGTTTTTTTATGATAGAACTCAAAGTTTACCGGGAAGCTGTACAAGAATACCATGTAACAGGAAAAAGCAATAATCGGAATCAGCTCCATACCGCTCCAAAAATCTTCTGAGGAAAACAGCTTCACTACTTCAGGGGATAACAGCACAAATCCGATGCACAGAGTGGTATAAAGGAACATGTAATTTTTGCTTTTCCGCTCAATGGCTTCGATATTGTTTTGCTTGACATAGTCATAATAAAAAGGGACCCATGTGTTATTCAGCGCCGACCAAATAATATTCAGGATATGTACAAAAGTAAAAATAAAGCTGTAAATTCCCACCGTTCCGTTATCATTGAGCAGCTGCTGAAGCATAATCCGGTCGCATTGCGCCAAAATAATCTGCGACAAGTGATGAAAAATCAACGGCAAACACAGCGGCAGGCAGAATTTCCAATATGCTTTATGATAAAATGTTTTTCCTTTTGCCAGTATCATTACTGCCAAAACAGTGCCTATTATGATATTAGGCAGAGCATAACCGATAATCCTGCCCCAATAACGGTCTGAAAACTTCCCGATGTTAACAATCAGAATTAAGGAAATAACCACAGAGGAAATGGAAACCAGCACCGAAATCAAAAAATTCTTTGATGCTTCCTTCGCATAAATAAATTTCAGCGTTGCAAAGCTGATTGCATAAGAGCCAAAGCTTTGGAAGAGCATTAACAGAACAATGACCTGATCCAATTTCATAAAGGCGGATATCGGCTGTATAAAGATTACTGTGAGTAGCGTTATCACAGCAGAAGTGATGCAGGAAAGAAACAGTGTGCTGGAATAATAGGCATTTTGTTCTTCTTCCTCAAAATAAGCCTTTGATACGGCAATGGTTCCGCCGGTTTGAATTCCCATTACAATGGAAAGCACCTGCACCCATGTTGTATATATCGAGACAACACCGTAGTTTTCCGTCCCCAACATACGAGTAAAAATAGGCACCGTAAAAAAATTTATTCCATTCAGAATGATAGGACCCAAAATATTAAAAAAAGCCAACGCGTTTTCATTTTTAGAATGAATCAAAGATTTTATTTTCATGAAAACATTGTATCCTTCCGATTGTTACAAATCAGTGTTATAGTCAATCCCCGTAAAAAGCGATTTCGGATTTTCAGATCAACTGACTATAAATTTCGAGCCGTCCCTTTACAAGCAAAAATGCTCCTGCCTATTGTAAGCAAAACAAAAGGACGGGAGCAACATCTGCCTAGTTTTTCTGTTTGTTGTCCACGAAACATTTTTGATATATAAAATCGCCCACCGTTTGGGAGGCATGTCCCGTTTCACGGCTGCCCAAAGCATCGTGATGGCACTTGATATCATCTGCATATTTCTGTTGATCAAAATTCTTTATCACAAACTCCAACTCATTATTGTTTTGCGCAACCGGAAACGGCCATTCTTTCATCGGCGTATAAAAGTCCCGCTCTTGCTGATAATCTGCGATGTCGGTCGCATAAATGAAGCACGGTTTACCGGTAAGCGACATATCCCACATGGAGGAGGAATAGTCGGTAATCAAAACATCCGCGGCGCACAAAAGCTCCTGCATATCCGGATAAGCCGAGACATCTATTACCTGCTCTGTCGCCGGAATAGAAGAAGTTAAAAAATAATGTACTCGATAAAATGCAATCCATTGACCGCCGAACCGTTCCGAAAGGGCAGAAAGGCAGTCTTCGATCTGCAAGCTTTCATCTTCTTTTTCAGCGTCCAAAGTGCTGCCGCGATAAGTAGGTGCATAAAGAACGATATGCGTATCATCCAAAATATGATAATATTCTTTTACTTTCTTTACCAATTCCGGGTGAGGTGTCATTAACACGTCATTACGAGGCATGCCCACTTCTAACATTTTTTCAATGGGCAGCATAATCGAATGGGACATCACCTCAGAAAATTTCCGGCATCCTGATATCATATAATCAGTATCCTTTGCCGCCATCTGCAACTTTTTCCTTGCAACATTGTCAATATCAATATCTATTCCGCATCTTTTATAAGCGCCGCTGCCATGCCAAGTATTGATTAACACTTGCTTCTTTTTGAACACAAGGTAAGAAGGCAATCCGGTATTTGTCACAATAACGTGAGCGGTCGCCATATCATAAAAGAACCGAAAAGTTTTGTTTTTGACCAGCGTGATTCTCTTGTCCTGCAAATAAGAAAATTTTTCAGGTTGATCAAACACCCATATCATTTCGAATGAACTACCATACTGCTTGTGCAGATACTCGCTAATATATTTCGGATTACAGGCATACTGTTTGGCATTGAAAGCCATAAAAACAATTCGGTTGCTACGCACGGGAAAGATCCAAAATAAACGCATCATGATCCGTATCGCTTTTATGATAATAAACTTGACTGTTTCTTTCATAAGTAAGTATTCTCCAATTTGATTGAACCCTTTTATACAGAAAACCGTGATCTATTTGTTTTCTGACTGCTTGGTCAATCTCTTTTTCATATTTCTTAACCAACCGGTAACTGTAGGACCTGCAAGCGCCATTAATTTTTTCTTCAGTTTTTGCCCTTCGCTATTCCAAGAGCCCATAAAATGATGGATGGTATAAGTATTCTCAGTAATGCTTTTTTCCCGGAGTTTTTTGTCGTTATAATTAATATAGTCAAACGGACAAAAATACTCCTTTGGATAAAACACTACGCCTTTATCGGTCTCCTGATAGGTATTATTCAGCTGCACGTTGGTATATTCTTGTGTCATACGAGTAATCGTTATTACATTATTAGTGGTATCCAACGAGCCGTCCGGTTTTACAAAACTATGCGTATCATAATAAGAAAGCAGATATCCAATCCATTCATTTCCTTTTTCAGACGCCATAATTCCGGTTGGAATTTCATCCGGATTTTGAAAACCCGAAAAAGCTTGATGCCCTAAAAAACAATCCAAACTTTGTAATACTTCTACATCGGTGTCCATATAGATGCCGCCATGATGATATAATACATATAAACGAACATAGTCCGTTATGAAAGCCCACTTCTTATGCTCATAAGCTTCTTTCACATACTGATTGGAATAAAGATCGAAATTATCTTCGTTCCACTCAATGATTTCATAATCAGGGCAGAATTTGCGCCAACTCGCAATGCAATCCTGTGCCATCTGTGGCAACGGATTCCTCCCGAACCAACAATAATGAATCACTTTTGGTATCATATTTTTGTCCTCTGTTCTAAATATTTTTCCAATATATCCGCTATGCGTATACATGCTTTTCCATCACCATAAGGATTAGAAGCCTGAGCCATCTGTTCATACGCCTGTCTGTCGGTCAGCAACCTGTTAAATTCGCAATAAATGACTTCTTCATCCGTTCCGACCAATTTGAGCGTACCTGCCTCAATTCCTTCTGGGCGTTCCGTCGTATCGCGCATGACAAGAACGGGTTTGCCGAGAGAAGGAGCTTCCTCCTGAATACCGCCGCTGTCGGTTAAAATCAAATAAGAGCGTGACAAAAAATTATGGAAATCCAATACATCAAGCGGATCGATGATATGGATTCGATCATCCGCTCCCAAAACCTCTGCTGCTGCTTTTCGTACAACCGGATTCATATGGATCGGATAAATCACTTTAATATCCGGGTGTTCCGATACAATTCTTTTGATCGCACGAAACATATGATAAAGCGGTTGTCCCAGATTTTCCCGTCTGTGAGCAGTCAGCATAATTAAGCGGCTGTCACTTGCCCATTCCAGTTCCGGATGCGTATAATCCGGTTTTACTGTTGTCTGTAAAGCATCAATCGCTGTATTGCCAGTAACAAATAAAGAATCTTTGCTTCTGCCCTCTCGTAAAAGATTGTTCTTTGAAAGTTCAGTAGGACAAAAATTCAGACTGGACACAATACTGACTGCCTGACGGTTAAATTCTTCCGGATAAGGCGAATAAATATTATAAGTGCGCAACCCCGCCTCCACATGTCCAATCGGTATTTGCATATAAAAACAAGCAAGGGAAGTCACAAATGTGGTAGAAGTATCACCATGAACCAAAACGATATCAGGCTTTTCCTGTTCCAAAACCTGTTTAATCGAAGAAAGGATATTAATGGTTACATCAAACAAAGTCTGCCTTTCTCTCATAATTTCAAGATTGTAATCAGGTACAACTTCAAAGCACTCCAAAACCTGTTGCAGCATTTGTTTATGCTGACCGGTTACGCACACGCAAGTTTGAATTTCTTTTCTGGTTTTCAATTCTTTCACAAGCGGACACATTTTTATTGCTTCCGGTCTTGTACCAAATACAATCATTATTTTCTTCATAGTATTTACAACACTCCCGACAACATCTTAGAAAGCGTTGTTCTAAGATATATTTTCTTTCTGTCCTTTATTTTCTCAACAATTTTTGATAGACTCTAATCCGTAATCCATTTGGCATCAAGCATACCACAGTCTGTCCAAACATGGTAACTGCAAAATCTCCAAAAGAACTAAACTTGCATTTCCAAAGATATTTACGAAAACGGTATACACATTTCAGATATTTAAAGCCGCCGCGCCGACTGTACATAGCCTGTCCTGCGCGCATCAACAACAGCGGTTCTTCTAAATTCATTGCTTTTGCACCGTTTTGAAGCATCCGCACCCATAGATAATAATCTTCAAAATAAGGAAAATGCTGGTATCCGCCAACCGCCAGCACTGCCGATTTTTTAAACATAACCGCCGGATGGTTAATCGGACTGCGCTTTCTTGCATAGACAAGAAGTTCCTCATGAGTAAGCGGCAACGATTTAATAGCAGAAATATCATCAATATTATCATTCTGAAATTCTTTGACCGCACAGCTTAAAAGAGAGATCTCCGGATGCAAACGAAATGCTTCCAGTTGTTTTTCCATTCGATCCGGCAAGGAAATATCATCCGTATCAAGTCTCGCCACCAATTCATGGCGGCATTCCGGCAATCCTTTATTCAGCGCCTTTCCCAATCCTCCGTTTTCCGGAAGATGGATTATATGAAACAAATCGGGATAAGCCTGTGAATATTCTTCAATTACCGAGTCTAATTCCGGTGTCAAAGGTCCGTCACACACTAAAACGATGTCGTCCGTTTTCACTGTTTGTGACAAAATGCTTTCTAAGCTTTGTTTGAAATAGGTCGAATCTTCTTTATAATATATCGACATCAAAACTGAATATGGTTCCATTCCTATCTCCCTACACTATAAACATGTGCTTAACACTATCAAGGCAGTTCTATTTATTTTCCTATGATAAAGATAAAATAACGATTGGTTTTGAAACTGATACAGACAACTTTAAAAACTATTATACTACATCTTGATTGATTTGTCATCTATTTTTTATTGCGTTGCACCGAAGTGTGCATAAGCAAAATAAAATAGTACCTCTATCATTCCAGCCGTCAGGCTGATTCGAAATCTATTCTATTTTTTATTATGAAACAGGATTTGAGAAGCAAATCCGTCGTGAAATAACAAAAAATATACTTTGGATTTTTTAAATCCTACTATTTTTTATTGCGTTGCACCGAAGTGTGCATAAGCAAAAGAATTTTGTGTGTAGCTATCATTAATATTTCCCGAACCAGTTAAAATATCAAAAGATCTCCTCAAAGCGCTCAAAACACATGTTTTTTGTCATACATAAAAAACAATTAGATAAATAATATGTTTGGCAGCAGACAGACATCCCGGAAATATTATGATCAATGACATAATAAAGCTGCACGTAATCATGATTGCGCGTTAAACATGTAATTAATGTCTACTGAACAAATCAAAAATTTGATTTGTTCGAACAGCTATCTGCCGTATAGACATTTCTTGATGCGAAAACAGAGAACCCGCAGAAATTCGCGGATTCTCTGTTTGTTCCTCAATTACCTGTTTTTGCGGAATAAATGATGTATTGCCTCATACAAAGGCTTTGGCGTTTCGGTTATCAAGACAAATAAAATTGCACCTGCAACAATCAGCAAACCGCAAACAACTGCAACAATCAGTACCCAATTAATTTGCTTTCCGTTTTTGTTGCTTATCGTTTGATTATCTGATTGTGTATTTTGACTCCCTGTTTCTACCGTCGAATCGCTGATAAGCGCTTCGGCAGAACTATCTGTAATATTATTTTCATCAGAAGAGGACATGAAATTTCCGGAAGATGTTTGCAGCACTGCTGCGGAACTGCTGTTATCTCCCGACGCCGGCAAGTTCTTGATGGTAACACTGCTGCTTTCCACCTTGCCTGTTGCAGTATTTACAATAATATATCCGGTCTTGTTTTTGCTCAGATCAAATCGGTAGGTGGCATTTTTCCCGCTCAACCCGAGTTTTGACGGCTGAATTGTTACTTCGGTATCGACCTGTTTTTTGCCGTTTGCCCAAAAAGTAATGGTTGCACGGTTTCCCTCGGTAAACACCTTAGCGTCCAAAGTAGTACTATTGATAGTAATACCGACATTATCCCTGAAGTTATAAGGATATCCCGGCGCGTTTTTTGCTCTCATCTCGTTTTTAAACCAAATATATTCGGTATCACTGTTGGCAACATAGTCCTCTCCCTCATTCAAAGCAGCGATGCCACCGATGATTGCAATATATTGACGCATATTTTTCCAAACACCGTCTGATTTTTTTGCCGCACTGTTGTAATGATTACGGTATTGCGGAAAAACATACTGCCGCCCGCCGTAAATCAGTTCACCGCCATATACCGGCTCCTGCTCTTTATCCCAACGGGTCTGACTCATATCAATATATCGACAGGTAAGGTCATTAAAGCCCTCACTGACTATATAAGAAGTTTTTCCGGTGTTCAGGTTAGAACGAACATACTGTGTCAGCTTTATCATGCTCTTTGTATGAGAAGATAGTCTGGACAATGCATCCAAGCCATGATTATGCCCCTCTATATCACAAACCGTAAACTGCAAGGAGCCTTGATCAAATTGCAGTCCGTCCGGTTTCGTTGCTTTAATATCAGGAATAAGCTTATTTTTCCACAAATTCATAATCTCATTATTGTCAATACACAAATAATAATGGTTTACGCCGTCCCAAACCGCAGAGCTCTGATTCGGATTTGCGCTGCTTACGCTCGGATAATCGGCACTGTCTGCTGCAAAGGCATACGGATGCTCGTAATGAAAGATATTGGCTCCGACAGAATGCAGATCCTCACTGAGCTTTTTCAGTTCCTGAACAGTACCGAGTTTGGGATTGACCGGAATCATTGTCGGCGTATCATGTCCGTAACCATTTTGATTCTGTCCGCTATACCAAACCATCACCCGTTTCGCAGAAAGCGCATTCTTCCAGCCACTCAGTTTATCCTGTACTACTCCGAAAACTTGTGAGAATTTGGTACTGCATGATAAAATTATCCGCTCGCCGCCGCGCCTGGTAGCGCTTCAGCACCGG
>CAUHFD010000048.1 GCA_959605275.1 uncultured Eubacteriales bacterium
ATTGTTGGATTTTGAGATAGAAAGGTGGTTATCACGATGAATGAAACCATTTTGGAAGCTTTGCAATTTGTGGAAGAGAATGATGTGAAGTTTATCCGGTTAGCCTTCTGTGATATTTTCGGGCGGCAAAAAAATATTTCGATTATGCCAAAGGAACTGCCGCGTGCTTTTGAAAGCGGAATTTCTTTTGACGCGTCTGCCATTCGCGGATTTATGAATGTGGAAGAATCCGATTTGTTTTTAGTGCCTGAGGCAGGCACTATTTCCATTTTGCCTTGGAGACCGTCTCATGGCAGAGTGATGCGTTTTTTCAGTAATATTAAACATCCGGATGGTACTCCGTTTGAGGGAGACGGAAGATATATCCTGAAAAAGGCAGTGCAGCAATGTGCGAACATGGGATATGTTTGTAAAATCGGTACAGAATGTGAATTCTATTTGTTTGAAACCGATGAAAAAGGAAATCCTACCGCTCAGCCGCATGATCACGGAACATATTGTGATATTGCTCCTTTGGATAGAGGAGAAAATGTGCGCCGCGAGATTTGTCTGACATTAGAGGAAATGGGATTGTTGCCGGAAAGTTCTCATCACGAACAGGGTCCCGGTCAGAATGAAATTGATTTTCAATACAGTGACGCAATGACGGCGGCTGATAATTTGGTAACCTTTCGTTCTGCGGTAAAGGTAGTTGCAGCACGTAACGGTTTATACGCTTCTTTTATGCCGAAACCAATTCCGGGGAAAAGCGGCAGTGGAATGCATACCAATATTTCTTTAAGTAAAAACGGGGAAAACATTTTTCGG
The DNA here is from genome assembly GCA_959605275.1 of uncultured Eubacteriales bacterium. Lineage (GTDB taxonomy): Bacteria > Bacillota > Clostridia > Oscillospirales > Ruminococcaceae > HGM13222. The sequence continues at coordinate 808 of CAUHFD010000048.1, forward strand.
GCTGAAAACGGAGAGTATTCTCCGGAAGCGAAAAGCTTTATTGCGGGGATTATGGAAAAGATTCCGGAAATCACGTTGTTTTTAAATCCGACTACAAATTCATATGCCAGATTCGGAGAGTTTGAGGCGCCGAAATATATCACCTGGTCTCATCAAAACCGTTCGCAGTTGGTACGTATTCCAGCGGCAACCGGAGAGTTCAGCCGGATGGAGCTACGTTCTCCCGATTTGTCCTGCAATCCGTATCTTGCTTTCAGCTTGCTGATACATGCGGGGTTGGAGGGCATTAAAGAACATAAGACGCTGTCTGCTCCTTCGAATTATAATTTATATGAGCATGATGTGTTTATGGAGGGGCTGATGCCTCTGCCGAAAAATCTCGGCGAAGCAATTGTATGTGCGGAAAAAAGTAAGTTTCTGCGTACGGTGTTTACGGAAGATTTTATTCAGAAATTTTTAGAAGTGAAACGTCAAGAATGGAGAGCATATCTGGATTCACCTGACAAGTTCGCCTTTGAAAGAGATACTTATTTTTATGCAGATTAATCAGACCTGTCTTAATAAGGAGATCAGTAAGGGGTGGTGAATCGGTGGACAATGTTTTAGTGGTTTCCAGCAGTCAAAAAGCATCCGCTTTTTTTACCGATTTGCTGCAAACCTATCATCCGTCGCAGATATTGACCGTGGAGAACGGGGGACAGGCGCGGCGGATTTTGTTGGACAGCATGTTTGATATGGTTATTATTAATACACCTTTGTCTGATGAATTCGGACGCGAGTTATCGCAGAACATTGCTGAAACGACAGCGGCAGGTGTTTTATTGGTAGTCGGAGCGGAATATGCTGATGAAGTTTCGGAAAAGGTGGAGGATTTTGGCGTATTTGTGTTGCCTAAGCCGATGAATCGGCAGTTGTTTTTCCAATCGATAAAATTGTTGGAAGCTTCACGGCGCAGAATGTTGGGGTTAAAGCGAGAGAATGATAAATTACATAATAAAATTGAAGAAATCAAGCTAGTAGATCGGGCAAAATGTGTATTGATAGAATGTCAGGGATTGACGGAGTCACAGGCCCATCGGCAGATTGAAAAACAGGCAATGGATTATCGAATGACCCGAAGAGAAGTAGCTGAGTATATTCTGAATCAATATGATCGGTAAAATTTTATAAAATAAGCACCAGACGTCTCTTTATGGAGATCGTTCCGGTGCTTATTTTATTTTGCTATTTTATCATCATTTAGTGGATATTTTTCTTTTTACGGATAAACGATGTCATAACTGCGAAAGAAAGGGCGAACAGCAATAAACCTAACGCAATATTGGTGCTGTCTCCGGTTTCAGCAAGATTATCGTCTTTCTTGTTATTGTTGTCGGGATTTACCAGCGGAGGCTCCGGATCTTCGATGTCTACCACTGCGGAATACCATACGTTGATAATTTTATCTTTGTCAAAAATATCAGATAATTTATCACCGGTTGTGGAGTCATAACTATATTTTTCTACTTTGATTTTATCATAGGCGGTTACATCGTATTTTTCGCCTTCATAATCTTCGAAAGTATAAGATTTTGCTATTTTTTCGTTGGTTGACTTGTCAAGATAATTTACAGTGACCGTATATTTTTCCAGCGGATGGGCAGCCTTTAAGGCAGTCAATTGAGAAACACCTGTAAAGTCTGTGCTTTCTTCATAATAGTATGGTTTCTCGGTTACATTCCAGCGCGGTGTGTCTTCTGCGCTTTTCTTTCCGTCATAGAACCATCCGGTAATGTCAACAGAAGATTGAGGATCGGTAACATCCATGGTGTCTGTATCCTGTAAAGTAAAGATGGCATCTGCTTCATTGTAAAGATCATCACCGGCAACAGAAGCGTCATTATCATAAATGGAAACACCGGTATTCATGATAAAGGTACCTTTGTTATATACTCCTCCGCCGATAGTAAGCTTTTCAGCAACGTTTTTGGAAACAACGCCGGCGTCCATGGTAAATGTTCCGCCCAATACGCAGATACCCGAACCTTGATTATTGACGATGCGAACATCACAGGTTTTGTCAATGGTACCGCCGGATTTTACGACCAGAGCGCCCGGATAGGTCCATTTACTGGAGATACTGCATTTGTTTTCGGCAACTTCTACTTTGGATTTGTTTTTGATTTCCATTTTTCCGCTGACAGTGATTCCATTTGCCCCGTTTTTATTGGAAGTAACGGTAGAATTGTCAACGATAAATTCGGAAGCAGATATACCGTGCGCGCCGCTGTTTATGAAAGATACCGTAGAGTCGGTAATATAAAAGTTACTGCCGTTGGAAGCGTTACCGGTACAATTGCGCACATCGACGACGGATTCTTTAACGGTAATATCAAAGGTATGGATAAAAGCGCCTCTGCAATGATCCACTTTGATTTCGGAATGGTTAAATACATTGATTTTGTCTTTGGTATCAGTAACTTTATCTACTCGTTCAAAAGCATCTTCTTTGCAATTTTTTATATCAATTTTTGATTTGTGGTCTAAGGTGATTTCGGTATCTCCACAAGTTGAAATACCTTGTGTCTCTGCTTCGGTATTGCCCGAAATAGATAATTGCGCTTCGTTATCCAACATAAGCTTGGAGCTTGTACCCATGATGATAGCAGTCCAGTCGACCTGTGAATCACCGTTGTGAGAATCGGAAATATTTACCATATTCAGTTTGGAACCATCCAATTTGATCGTTTTCCCTGGTTTTATATAAAAACCATAGGTATTGGTTGTCATTGTATAATTGCCGGTAAAAGTTAAACTTTTTTCGAATTGATACGCAGAATCCCAATCAAAAGCACAATCTTTGAGCAGAGTAATAGTATCTCCGTCCTGTGCATTATTGATTGCTTCAGTCAGCGAAGAATAAAAATGCGCGCCGATTTTTGCAACATCTGTGCTTTCTTCGGCAAACGCATGGATGCCAATCACGGAGGTAAGCACAAAAATCGACAACAATAATGCAAGCCCTTTTCTGAATTTCATAATAGAACAACTCCTTTTAAATATGTTCTTCGATATTCTTATCATAAAACATCATAGTCACATCACAGTCACAAAATACAAAAAATACCGTTTTTATTGTATTTTATTACCAACAAGATTTAATGCGTGATAAAGTTCGCGCAGCGTATCACAGGAATGCTGCAGCTTTTGCAGTTCTGCATCGGTGAGTGAGAGGGGAAGAATACCGGCGATACCGTTCCTGTTAACGATACTGGGTACGCCGACATAAACATCGTGTTGGTTATATTCTCCGTTTAACATAACTGAGAGCGTCAACACGCTGTTTTCATTGCCGAAAATTGCTTTGGTAATACGTACCAAAGACATACCGATGCCATAATAGGTTGCTTTTTTTGCTTGAATGATTTTTTGAGCAGCATCCTTAACCTCCAGCCCTATTTTTTCCATTTCATCTTGGCAAAAATGCCCATCGGATTCTTGACAAAGCTCCAATATTGGTTTTGTTGCCATCATCGCTTGTGACCATGGAACGAATTCCGTTTCACCATGTTCTCCGAATACATAAGCATGGATATTGCGCGGATCCACTGAAAAATACTGTCCCAGCAGATAACGCAAGCGTGCAGTGTCCAATGTTGTGCCGCTCCCGAACACACGGTTGGCAGGAAAACCGGATAAGGTAAGAGCAATGTGGGACATGATGTCCACAGGATTTGTTGCAATTAAGAAAATGCCTTGAAATCCGGATGCAGTAACGGGCTCGATGATAGAGCGGAAAACCTGTGCGTTTCGCTGCAAAAGGTCGGTTCTGGATTCACCCGGTTTTTGTGCCACTCCCGCACAAATGGTAACAATATCGGCATTTGCGCAATCCGCATATTCTCCGGCGTAAATTTTCATGTTTCCGGTGGAAAAGGCAAGTCCGTGATTAAGATCCATGGCTTCTCCTCTGGCACGATCCTTGTCAATGTCAATTAAGACCAATTCATCACAAGCTGCTTGGTTGAGCAGCGCATAAGCGTAACTCATACCTACCATTCCGGTACCGATCAGGACAACTTTTCTGTTTTCATTTGACAAATTTATATTCATTCCTTTCCATATACATTTATAATATTATGGACTGATTATTGTAGATATAACACATCATTCAAAATTTTTCCATAAAAAGTGCGCCGTACAGATTCTGTACGGCGCCAAAGAGATGGATGATGGCAAATATATGATAAATAATCAGAAGCGTTGCCGCAACCAATTATCTATCCCGTTTAGGATGGATCATACGCTAAACAGCATATCTCCGTAAGTTGGATAGGGCAGATGTTCTCTTGCGACCAGCGGTTCGATTTGATCCGCAACCGCTCTCAATTCTGCCATTGCAGAGAGAACGGAATCTTTGTAGAACACAGCCATTTCCGTTGCATCGGAATAGGTTTCCGCCTTTTTAACAGCCGCTTCCAATGCAGTTGTTTTTTGATACATGTCCGCACAAAGATCGGACAGTTTACATACTAACTCGCTCTCAAAGGTGCAGTTTACCGTTGCGCAAAGTGATTTTTTCGCATTAGCGGTGTTACTAAGCACATTGACGTATTTGCTGGCTGCCGGCAACAATTCCTGTTTTGCCATTTCCAGCATGGTGAGTGCTTCAATATGTAAAATCTTGCAGTAGTTTTCCATCAGGATCTCATAACGAGAGTGCATTTCGGTTTCGGTGAAGATTTTGTGTTTGGTAAACAATGCGACATTTTTCGGAGCAATGAAGGTCGGCAAAGCGTCAACCGTTGTTTTCATGTTCAGCAATCCGCGTTTTTCAGCTTCAGCCTCCCAAGCTTTTGAATATCCGTCACCGTTAAAGATGATGCGTTTGTGCTCTTTGATGGTCTTTTTCACCAATTCATTCAAAGTAGCCTGGAAATCATCCGCTTTTTCTAAAATGTCTGCAAACTGTTCTAATTCTTCTGCCACGATGGTGTTTAAGACGATGTTGGGACCGGAAATAGAAAGAGCGGAACCGAGCATCCGGAACTCAAATTTGTTTCCGGTGAAAGCAAATGGGGAAGTACGGTTACGGTCGGTGGTGTCTTTCGGGAAATCCGGCAGAACATGGACGCCGATCTCCATCAAACCGGCTTTCTTGCCGTCGTAAGCAGTTCCGGATTCAATTGCTTCCAAAATTTCGGTCAGCTCGTCGCCGAGGAACATGGAAATAATGGCAGGCGGTGCTTCATTTGCACCCAAACGATGGTCGTTTCCGGCGCTTGCAACAGATACACGCAATAAATCCTGATACTCGTCAACCGCTTTGATCACGGCAGATAGGAACAATAAGAATTGTGCATTTTCGTAAGGAGATTTGCCCGGCTCCAAAAGGTTTACGCCGGTATTGGTAGTAATGGACCAGTTGTTGTGTTTACCGGAGCCGTTGATGCCGTCGAACGGTTTTTCATGCAGCAGGCAAGCCAAACCATGTTTTCTGGCAACTTTTTTCATTACTTCCATGGTTAGCTGGTTGTGGTCAGCTGCAATATTGGTGGTGGAAAAAATAGGAGCCAACTCGTGCTGAGAAGGAGCAACTTCGTTATGTTTGGTTTTCGCCAGAATACCGAGCTTCCAGAGCTCCTCATCCAATTCCTTCATAAACGCAGATACACGGGGTTTGATGACGCCGAAATAATGGTCTTCCAATTCCTGACCTTTCGGAGCGGGTGCGCCGAACAACGTTCTTCCACAGAAAACCAAATCTTTTCGTTGGTTATAAAGGTCACGGTCAATCAAAAAATATTCCTGTTCCGGTCCGACTGTTGTTTTTACGCTGGTAGCGTCGCTATTAAACAATTTTAAAATACGCAGTGCCTGCTCGTTGATGACTTCCATCGAACGCAGCAAAGGTGTTTTTTTATCGAGAGCCTCGCCGCTGTAAGAGCAGAATGCCGTGGGAATACATAAGGTGTTATCTTTAATGAAAGCATATGAAGTCGGATCCCATGCGGTATAACCTCTTGCTTCAAAGGTCGCACGCAATCCGCCGTTCGGGAAGGAGGAAGCATCCGGTTCTCCTTTCACCAGTTCTTTTCCGGAGAATTCCATGATCACTCTGCCGTCATCGGTAGGTGAAATAAAGCTGTCGTGTTTTTCAGCGGTAATCCCGGTCATCGGCTGGAACCAGTGTGTAAAATGGGTTGCCCCTTTTTCAATCGCCCAGTCCTTCATAGCATGTGCAACAACATTTGCCAGGGAAATATCCAAGCTTTTTCCCTCTTTGATGGTTTGTTTCAACGCCGTATAGGTGTTTTTCGGGAGTTTTTCCCGCATTACGGTGTCATTGAATACCATGCTTCCGAATAATTCTGTTACTTTTTGCATTGCGATCTCCATTTCTCCGCAGTTTATCATATGATTTAAATGAAACCTAAAAAGCCAATTTGCTGCGGCAGTTGGCTTTTATCCAACAAGAAAAACAAAAAAAGACGCTGCGGGAACAAATCCCACAGCGCCTTTGCTGTTGATGACCACAGTATAAACCCGTGTTACAGATTTGTCAATCATTTTTTTGCAGTTTTTTTGAAAAAAATAAATGTTTGTGCTATCGTTACATAAATTAATTTTAAAATGTCAATTTTATTATAAGATAATACAAAAGTGAAAAATGTTATAATTTTTGTTGACAAAATCGACGGATTATACTATAATGTGTAGAGATGAACAAAGGCGTTCATTAAAGGATACTGTTAGGTATGGTATCTTTTAATGAACGCCTTTATTTTTTTTGATGTTCCATAGATAATATAAAGAAAATGCAAATATTTTATTTGCTAAGAAAGGAATGGAGATTGATGTTGCAAAAAGAGGGACAAATCAGAATACCGTCAGGATGTGCAATTTCGGGGATTTTTTCCAAAAGCGGAAAATTGATCAACGGCGAAGCCATCCGGCAATCCATCGCGGTGATGCATGATCGTTCCAACGGACTGGGGGGAGGTTTTGCCGGATACGGTATTTACCCGCAATATAAAGATCTGTATGCGTTTCATGTTTTTTATGATACCAATACCGCAAAAGAGGAATGCGAAAAATTTCTGGAACACCATTTTGATATCGTAAACCTTTCCAAGATACCGGTTCGCAAAACCCCGAAAATCGTAGATGAGCCATTGATTTGGCGTTATTTCGTTTATCCGCTGCCAACAAAGCTGGCAGCAAGCCACTTAGATGAACAGGAATTTGTTGCGAGAAGCGTTATTAAAGTAAATACGACGATCCAAGGCGCATACATCTTCTCCAGCGGTAAAAATATGGGCGTTTTCAAAGCGGTCGGCTTTCCGGAGGATGTAGCGGATTTTTACCGGTTAGAAGAATATGAGGGATATAGCTGGACGGCACACGGACGGTATCCGACCAATACTCCGGGATGGTGGGGCGGTGCACATCCGTTCGCGATGCTGGAATATTCCATCGTACATAACGGAGAAATTTCCTCCTATGACGCCAACCGTCGTTATATAGAAATGTTCGGATATCAATGTACCTTACAGACCGATACCGAGGTCATCACCTATATCGTTGACTACCTGGTCAGAAAGCAGGGACTGTCTTTAACCGAAATGGCGAATGTAATTGCAGCGCCGTTCTGGGAAACAATCGCCGGCAAATCGGAAGAAGAACGAAAAATGCTGACTTATTTGAGAAACGCTTATTCCAGCCTGTTGATTACCGGTCCTTTTTCGATCCTGCTTGGATTTAACGGCGGCTTAATGGCGTTGAATGACCGCTTGAAGCTGCGCTCCATGGTCGTCGGAGAAAAGGACGATATGGTGTATATCGCCAGTGAAGAGTGTGCAATTCGGGTGATCCAGCCGGAATTAGACAAGCTGTGGTCGCCAAAAGGCGGCGAGCCGGTTATTGTAAAGCTCAACGAGGGGGTTAATCTGTAATGGCAGTGAATTATTTATATCCGGATTATGAAGTCATTCGGAATATGGATCGTTGTATCGCCTGCCGTGTATGTGAGCGGCAATGCGCGAACGAAGTGCATAGATATGATGAAGAGCTCGGAAAAATGGTCTGCGACGAAAGCAAATGTGTCAATTGCCACCGTTGTGTGTCACTTTGTCCGACCAGAGCGCTGAAAATAGTGAAAACCGATCATACCTTTAAAGAAAATGCCAACTGGACCGGAGAAAATATTCAGGAGGTTTACCGTCAAGCCAATTCAGGCGGTGTACTGTTGTCCTCCATGGGAAATCCGAAACCGTTTCCGGTCTATTGGGATAAAATACTCATCAATGCTTCTCAGGTGACCAATCCGTCGATTGACCCTTTAAGAGAGCCGATGGAAACCAAAACCTTTTTGGGAAAGAAACCGAATAAGATCGAGCGGGATGCCGACGGAAAAATCATCGATAATCTCCCGCCGCAGTTGGAACTTTCTATGCCGGTGATGTTTTCGGCTATGTCGTATGGTTCCATCAGTTATAATGCGCATGAGAGTCTGGCAAGAGCCGCGCAGGAACTGGGAATTTATTACAATTCCGGCGAAGGCGGATTGCATCAGGATTTTTATCAATACGGAGCCAATACCATTGTGCAGGTAGCGTCGGGACGTTTCGGCGTTTACAAGGATTATCTGGAAGCCGGCGCCGCGGTGGAAATTAAAATGGGGCAGGGCGCTAAGCCGGGCATCGGCGGACATTTGCCGGGAGCGAAAATTGTCGGAGACGTTTCCAAGACCAGAATGATCCCCGAGGGCTCCGACGCGATCTCTCCCGCGCCTCACCATGATATTTATTCGATCGAGGATTTGCGCCAGTTGGTTTATTCTTTAAAAGAAGCGACCGATTATAAAAAACCGGTTATCGTTAAAATCGCGGCGGTGCACAATGTGGCAGCTATCGCAAGCGGTGTTGCCAGAAGCGGCGCGGATATTATCGCCATCGACGGTTTCCGCGGCGGAACCGGTGCGGCACCGACCAGAATCCGGGATAATGTCGGTATTCCGATCGAGCTTGCGCTGGCAAGTGTTGATCAACGGCTGAGAGAAGAGGGAATCCGCAACAACGTATCCATCGTTGTCGGCGGAAGTATCCGCAACAGCGCTGATGTAGTCAAGGCGATTGCGCTCGGAGCAGATGCTGTATATATTGCGACTGCGGCACTGCTGGCGTTGGGATGTCATCTTTGCCGAAGCTGTCACAGCGGAAAATGTAACTGGGGCATTGCAACACAGCGTCCCGACCTGGTAAAACGGCTGAATCCGGATGTCGGTTCTCAGCGTTTGGTGAATTTAATGCAGGCATGGAACCATGAGATCAAGGAAATGATGGGCGGTATGGGAATCAACTCGATCGAAAGCCTGCGCGGAAACAGATTGATGCTGAGAGGCTTGGGCTTGAACGATAAAGAGCTCTCCATTCTGGGCATCAAACACGCCGGAGAATAAGGAGGCATTCGGATGAAACGGGTTTATGTAAACGAAAAATGGTGTCTGGGATGTCACCTATGTGAATATAACTGCGCTTTTGCCAACAGCGGCAAGAATGATATGGCGAAGCTAAAAGGAATGAAAATCAATCCGAGAATACAGGTGGAGGAGCATGACGGTGTTTGTTTTGCGGTGAATTGCCGTCATTGCGAAGAGCCGCTTTGCGTCAAATCCTGTATTTCAGGAGCGCTGTCGATTCAGGACGGCGTGATCGAAATCGACCACAACAAATGCGTTGGATGTTACACCTGCATTATGGCATGTCCGTATGGTGCGATTGTGCCGTCTGATGAAGGCGTGGTTCAAAAATGTGAGCTATGCGTTAAAAATTCCTGCGGAGAGCCGGCATGTGTAAAAGGATGTCCGAATCACGCAATTGTATTTGAAGAGAGGTGAGCGGTTTGAATATTGTCATTATCGGAAATTCCGCGGCGGCGGTCGGCTGCATTGAAGGAATTCGGAAAAACAATCAGGAAGTAAATATTACGGTAATTTCCAACGAACCGCATCATACTTATTCCAGACCGCTGATTTCCTATCTTTTGTACGGAAAGACAGATGAGCAGCGTATGAAATATCGTCCGGACAACTTCTATGACGACAATCGGGTAACAACTATGTTGGGAAAAAGCGTTGTCAAAATAGATAAGGATCATAAAAAGGTCGAGCTGGATGACGGGCAGACGGTGCCTTATGATAAGCTGCTGGTTGCGACCGGTTCCAAACCGTTTGTTCCGCCGATGAAAGGCTTAGAAAGCGTGCAAAAGAAGTTTACCTTTATGACGTTAAACGACGCAAAAGCTCTGGAAGCCGCGTTGTTTCCGGATGCAAGCGTTTTGGTGATCGGCGCTGGTCTGATCGGGTTAAAATGCGTTGAGGGAATACGGGATAAGGTTTCGTCGGTCACAGTGGTCGACATGGCAGACCGTATCTTGCCCAGCATTTTGGATGCAGAAGGTTCTGCATTGGTGCAAAAATCGATCGAACAAAAAGGTGTAACATTTATCTTATCCAATTCCGTGAAAGAATTTCAGGGAAACACCGCTTTGCTGGCCAATGACGAAACGCTGCATTTCGATCTCGTTGTGGTGGCGGTAGGTGTCCGTCCGAATGTGGAGCTGGTCAAAGAAATCGGTGGAAACGTGAACCGTGGCATTGTGACCGATGAATGCTGCCATACCAGTATACCGGATATTTACGCCGCGGGTGACTGCTCCGAAAGCTACGACATTACCGTCAATCAGCATCGTATCTTAGCGTTGCTGCCAAACGCCTATATGCAGGGCGAAAGTGCCGGATATGATATGGTCGGCGCGTCGAAGCCTTACGACAAAGCGATCCCGATGAATGCCATCGGCTTTTTTGGATACCATGTTATCACCGCCGGCAGTTATGACGGAGAAGCGTATGTTTCGGTTGACGGTGACAGTTATAAAAAACTGGTTGTCAAAGACGGCTTGCTGAAAGGATATATTCTGATCGGCGATGTGCGCAGAGCAGGCATTTATACCAATTTGATACGGGAAGAAGTACCGCTTGATACCATCGATTTTGAATTGATCAAAGAAAAACCGCAGTTGATGGCGTTTGCACAAACAGAGCGGGCAAAACAGCTTGCCGGTGCGAAATAAAGGTTCCTTGAAAATATACAGGAAAGGGATGGTCATGATGAATATTGTTGCGAATTTGATGCATTTTAAGGATTTAAATGATCAAGTAAAAGCAACCGCAGATAAAGAAGTGGTGATCGATCATTGTATTGGTCAAAGATATATCGGAAGCGGTCTGTCCGGGAAGAAGATCACAATCAACGGAACGGCAGGCAACGCCTTGGGCGCTTATTTAAACGGTGCTGATATCGTCGTGAACGGCAATGCGCAGGATGCTACGGGAGATACCATGAATGACGGAACGATTGTTATTTACGGGTCATCAGGCGATGCAACCGGCTATGCCATGAGAGGCGGAAAAATCTTTATTAAAGGCGATGCCGGCTATCGAGCTGGGATTCATATGAAAGCATATCAGGATAAACTGCCTGTTTTGGTAATCGGCGGAACGGCAGGAAGCTTTTTAGGGGAATACCAGGCAGGCGGTGTAATTATTGTATTGGGACTAGGTCATGACTCGGATAAACCGCCGGTCGGATATTTTTGCGGCACCGGGATGCACGGCGGCAAAATTGTGATACGCAGTAAAACGCCGCCCTCTAAATTACCGCCACAGGTGTGCGTGAACAAAGCAACACAAGAAGATATGAATGAAATAGAAAATTATCTGGAAATGTATTGCCAATATTTCGGAATGGATAAAAGTCAGCTATTAAATGAAACCTTTTTCATTTTGACACCGAATACCCAAAACCCGTATCGACAATTATATACACATAACTAATCAAATACACATTGCAATTTAGAAAAAGAAGTGTAAAATACGTATGAGAATTCTGAAACTTGTCTATCTTATATGATGAGATGGGTTTCCATATAGAAAGAAAAGAGTCGATTCTTTTTCAATAAAGGATCGGAGATGGAATCGGTTTGAAAGAAATACAGTATTTTTCTTTCAATTCCCGCTTTTGTGTTTTGCTGAAGATGCTGCTGATATTTTAGATTTTGCAAAGTAGATTCGAAAGCACACAAAAGTTCAGAAAGGAATGGTCATAAAATGGCAAGAACAGCGTATTTAAAATTAGCGAACGGTATGTTATTTAAAGGTGAATATTTCGGTGCTGAGGGAGAGGTAACCGGTGAAGTTGTATTTACTACGGCGATGACCGGTTATCTGGAAACGATCACCGATCCGAGCTTTTATGGGCAAATTGTTATCCAGTCATTTCCTTTGATAGGAAACTACGGTGTTATTCCGTCCGATTTTGAAAGCAAGAAGCCTTGGCTCAAAGGGTATATTGTGCGTGAAGTCTGCGAAGAGCCTTCGAATTTCCGTTCGGAGGGAGATTTGAGCAGTTATCTGAAATCCCAGGGAATCATCGGTATTTGCGGGATTGATACCAGAGCGCTTACCCGTATTGTTCGTGAATACGGTGTTATGAACGGGAAGATCTCTCCTAATCCGGAGTATACCGAAGAAGAAAACAGAGAAATTTGCAGTTACCGTGTAGTAGATGCCGTAAAAAGCGTCGGCGGCGGTGAAAAAAGCGATGTTTCTCCGGAGAACCCCCAACGTCGGGTTGTACTTTGGGATTTCGGCGCAAAAGCCAATATCGGCAGGGAATTGCTGAAACGAAACTGTGAGGTCATTACCGTGCCATCGGATACGACTGCCGAGCAAATATTATCCTATCATCCGGATGGAATCATGTTGTCAAACGGTCCCGGCGATCCGGCGGAGAACGTCGAAATTATTGCGGAGCTGAAAAAGCTGTGCGTAGCAAAGATTCCCACTTTCGGTATTTGTTTAGGTCATCAATTGCTTGCTCTTTGTCAGGGTGCTGAAACGCATAAGTTGAAATACGGTCACCGCGGTGCCAATCAGCCGGTGTTAAATCGGGAGGACGGTCGCATTTATGTTACCAGTCAGAATCATGGTTATGCGGTTACGACCGAAACACTGCCGCTGACTGCGCAATTGAGTTATTCTAATGTAAACGATGAAAGCTGTGAAGGAATCCGGTACTTGAATATGCCGGCGTTTTCGGTGCAATTTCATCCCGAAGCGTCAGCCGGACCGCAGGATACCAAATTTATGTTTGATGATTTCATGACTTTAATAGATACCCATAAAAAGAGTTGACGAGCATATATCGAACAGCTATAATAAAGGAAAGGCGATAAGCCTAATTACAAGGAGGGTAAATGTCATGAGATTATTTTTCACCAAAATGCAGGGATGCGGAAACGATTATATTTATTTTGATTGCTTTCATCAAAATATGCCAAACCCAGAGGAGCTCGGAAAGCGTTTTGCTGACCGTCATTTCGGTATCGGCGGAGACGGTATTGTTTTAATTTGTCCGTCTGAGATTGCGGATGCAAAAATGAGAATGTTTAATGCGGACGGCAGCGAAGGGAAAATGTGCGGCAATGCCATTCGTTGTGTCGGTAAATATTTGTATGAGAATAAACTGGTCAATGAAGATATCGTAACAGTGGAAACGCTGAGCGGAATCAAAACGTTGGAACTGACGGTGCAAAACGGTTTGGTGCATGCCGTCAGTGTGGATATGGGGCAGGCGGTGTTGACTCCGGAGAAGATTCCGGTCCGGTTGGAAGGCGACAAAGCCGTTAACGTGCCGGTTGAGATT
>CAUHFD010000049.1 GCA_959605275.1 uncultured Eubacteriales bacterium
GAGAAGCTCCTTTATATCCTTTTTCTAAAAATTCCGCCTTCGCTGCACGGTGGATATTTTCTAAAGTCGTTCCATTTCCGTTTATTTTACGCACCCCCTCCATAACAGCGTTATATAACACTGTTATAATTTTAGTCTATGAAAAGGATTTTGTCAAGAGAATAGAAAGAGTTGTGTAAAATATGAATTTGCTTATCAGCAAACGGATGTATGTCCTTACAGACACTGAAAGAACAAAGAACACAAGCCTAATCCCTTGTGTTCTTTGTTTTATGGATTAAAATCTATATCCAGTTCCATGTACGCTGCTATTCCAACCTTTCAGAACAATTGTTGTTCACTGATATTGCAAGAAAGCACATACATGTAGAAATATATTTTTAAGCCTTACTTACATTATCTTGTTTGCATATCAGGAAGTAAATGCTTTTTCACAATCTTCTTTCCAATCAAAGCGCCAAAAAATGCGGAAATAATCACACCTGCCAAAAGGATCGGAGTGCCCCAGGACTGCAATATCTCAGCCGCTTGTGTCACATTTTCTACACGTCCGTCTGCCCCGGCACTTTCTATCATAGATTCAAAGATGATTGCATAAGGGTATATGGTGCTGCCAATGCAGGCGAAAACCTGAATAATGATGTAAGAAATAGTAAACCCTTTTGCGCTTCCATATTCTGTCTTCCACAGGATGAGTTCTGCGATCACCCCTGCAAGGATATACAGGATAATGTAGGGAAGGAAAGAACCAAAGACACCGCGAACGAAGCAATAGATTAAAATAGCTCCGCGTTTTCTCACTTTAACACCAATCATAAAGAAAATAATGCCTTCTACAAGAGAGTACACTACCGGCATAAGTAAAATGGTGATGGGTGTAGAATAGAGGAATGAGCCTGCGAAAAAGATCACCACATTAATTAGTGACAGCAGTACGACGGTAATGATGTCCTTTACCTTCAGTTTTTTTGTGTTAGCAGTTTGCATGTTCATACTTTACCTCCTGAATGATTTATATTGTTAACCCCGTTATCACAGCGCTTACAACCATAACTAAAACGACAATATCCCATATTCCAGACCGTATGGAAACAAATGAATTTCGCTTACATTTAAGATCGATTCCTCGTGTCTCGGCAGAAGCTGAGAGTGTTTCTGCAATACGTATCACGCGCAGAGAAAGAGGCACAATCAGAATTTCAATATATTGCGGGAAAAAACGTATTTTTTCTAGTATACGGGAGAAAGCTCCTCGTGTTTGAATCGACTGAGACATCAGCTTCATATCATTGGAAATCACCGGAAAAAATCGGAAAATAACCGAAAAAATCATAATCAGTTTCTCCGGGATATGGAATTTCCGAAAAGCAGCCAAAGTTTTTACTGCTTCATTTCTGGCAATCAGCGTTTCCAAACCTGCCCATGTAACCAGGAAACGAGGAAAGAAACTAGCAAAAAAAGAGAATATGCCAGAAGGAAATACTCCATTCAATACCACCAGCAATATCAAAATTCCGCTTTGAACGAAAGCAGAACGATAAAACCTTTCTATAAAGGATAGAAGTATGGTTACAGCAGCTATTGAGAACACAAAGGTAAGATTTGTTGAGGAAGCTGCAACCATAGCAGCAAACAAAAGAAGCAACTTTGTTCTGGGGTCGCACCGTGCGGGTATCTGAGAGAACATTCTTTGATTATCTGAAAGTAAAAAATGCTCATTCATATGACGCATCAACGCATTTAAAGAGGCATTATCTCGGAGAAAAAACTCCTGTTCAATAGATCCCTTTGAAAGACAAATACATCGGTTGCACACTTGAGAGATAAGTTCAAGGTCATGGGTAATAATCAGAATCATTTTCTTCTTCTGCATTTCCTGAATCAATGCAACACAGCTTTTCAGACTCTTAGCATCCAGTCCTGCTGTAGGTTCATCCAAGATAATGATAGGTTTGGATGACAGGCAGGCAAGCATAAGTGTCAGCTTTTGCATCTGCCCTCCTGAAAGCGAGAAGGGATGGCGGTTTCTGTACTCCCACATGCCGAATCTTTTCAGCAACCGCTCGATTTCTGCACAAATCTCCGGTGTATCCTTATGCCCGTATTTCAATTCGTTGATTACCGAATTTGTAAAAAACTGAAATTCCGCCTCCTGCATGATAAAGAGGGAGTTCTTTCTCAGCACTCGGGTATTTGCCGGCTTTCCGTTATAATTGATTTCCCCGTAGTCTGCACGCAGCAGACCGGAGACTATTTTCCCCAAAGTGGTTTTTCCGCTTCCGTTAGAGCCAATCAGCCCCACCACTTCTCCGGTATGTACTCTCATGAAACAATGCCGTAGTATCTCTGATTCATTGCGTCGATAACTAAAGCCAACATCCCGTATCGACAGCACCGCCGTCTCAGAGCATGGCGAAATAGGTTGTTTGACCTGCAGCGTTAAGTGAGCCAGATTTGTTGTTCGTAAGGACAGTCGGGATAGCTGTTCATCGGACAGTGCAAGCAGTTCCTGAGCCGTTCTTTTTTCTCGGATTTCTCCTTGTGCCATAACCCAGTACTCGTCTGCAATATCAGTAAGATAGTGTAGGCGGTGTTCGCTGATTACAAGAGTTTTTCCTTGCTGCTTGAGTGATAACAACACCTCACGAAGCTGATTGATCGCTGCAAAATCAAGATTAGCGGTGGGTTCATCCAAAAGAAGGATCTCTGTGTCCATTGCCCAAGCGGCAAGAATGGAGACCAGCTGACGTTCTCCGCTGGATAGTTCATAGACATTGCGATCTTTCAATTTTTCAAGATGAAAGACTGCAAAAGCTTTTTCTACCCTGCGTTTCATTTTTTCCTGCGTAACCCCGTGATTCTCAAGACCAAAAGCTACCTCGGTAGAACTGTTCACCGTAAAAAAGTGACTGCGGGGATCTTGAAATACGGATGCGGCTAACTTTCCGGTTTCGCCAATGGATAAGGCGTTAATATCCTGCCCTTTCATTCGGCAATAGCCCTTTAGGCTGCCTTCATAAAATGTGGGAATCAGATGGTTCATACTGCGCAGCAATGTGGTTTTTCCACAACCGCTGTCCCCACACAAAACAATACATTTCCCCGACGGTACGGTTCCTTTTACATCTTGTAAGGCAGACTGATTTTCCCCTTCATAGCAAAAATTTAATTTAAAATCTATCATTGATGATTATCCTTTCAACAAAAGAATCGGTTAGCAAAAACTAACTACAGCAATGAAAAATTGCGGGCCAACCCATTTACAAGTCAAGCCCGCCTATGGTTTGTGTCCGTAAGCTGTTCAAATAAATGTTTCCATCCGGATGCCATAAAGCTTTGAACGGTTTTCATACATGAAACGGCTTCCTTTTTTTCGTACCCAGATTCTAAAAGCTGGCGATAAAAGTAGAATTGAGAGTGCATTAATAATTCCAGAGCATTTCGGTCGACAGGTCTCGTGCTGATTCTCTCAAAAAACAAAACAGTTTCACACACTTTATGCCGAATTAGTTCTTTTATAATGGATTCAACAGAACTGCCTTCACTTTTGCAGAACAGCAAGACAGCTTCTTCATAATGGTCAAACAAAATCTCCAGATAAACATCCTCATCAGATGCCATTGCCGAAAGGAAATCGGATGAACGTTTACTGATCTCTGATTTATGATACTCCACAGCAATCGGCTCTGCTTTGGTTTGGAATATAACCAAAATATTCTGAAGCAAATCGCAAAAAAGTGCATCCTTATTTTTATAACGAGTATAAATTGCTCCTGTTGTAACTCCGGCTCGTTCTGCTATTTTATTGATAGAAGCTCTTTGGAACCCAAACTCCGTGAATTCTTTTCGAGCTGCTGTTATAATTTTATCGTCTAAGGAATGATTTTTTAAAGCCACAGTGCCTTCTCCTTCAAAACTCATAGCAATCAATAATAGTATTATCAATAGCAGTATTATTATAGAATCCTTTTCTCTTTTTGTCAAGTGCTTAAGCAAAAGTATGTTTGACTCTGCTTTTTATACTAAATAAATTGTGTTTGAAATTATGTTGCTAATTTTTAATATTTATTAAGTGTTGAGTGTGATGTAAGAAAATTTATCTAATAAATGGAAATATTCTATGGATGTGTAAATGAGCTATGTGCGAATCCGAAACATAATCTCTATATGTAAGATTATGTATTTTTTTGCGATTGATTTTCATTTTCATTGACAAAAAAAACAAAAATTGATACAATACATATACCCCTAACAGTATGGAGGTCGGTATATGAAACAATGTATGGATTCTGAAAATCTGCACCGCAGACTCAAAAAAATTATCGGACAGGTGCAAGCTATCGATCGAATGATTGACGAGGATATTCCCTGTGAAGATGTTCTTTCTCAAATCAATGCTGCAAAATCCGCATTACATAAAGTGGGACAAGTTGTTCTGGAAGGACATATCAAGCATTGCGTAAAGGATGGCATCGAACACGGTGACGCGGATAAGACCATCGAAAATTTTACTAAAGCAGTAGAGCGCTTTGCGAATATGAAATGATGATCGATTCATGTTAAAAGGCAGTCTTTTTCGGACTGCCTTTTTTCTTTTGTTATCTTGACTTTTTATACCCATGCGGGTATACTATACCTATACCCCCATATGTATAAGGAGGAGTTGTAATGAAAACTATGATTGAAAAAGCAGAACGATTCCTGGAATTCGGCGGAATCAAAAAAGAGATTGTATTTCTGATTTTATCCGGTATCGCTCTGATCATCAGCATGTTTGATCTGCTGCCGCTGCCTTTTGATGCGGCATGGATCGCAATTATTTTATGTGGGATTCCGATTATCTTGGAAGCGATCATCGGATTGATTACTGCATTTGATATCAAAGCAGATGTACTTGTCTCTCTTGCGCTGATCGCCGCCGTCCTGATCGGTGAAGACTTTGCCGCCGGAGAAGTAGCGTTCATTATGCAGCTGGGTGCGTTACTGGAAGATTTAACAGTAGCAAAGGCAAGAGCCGGGATCGAAAAGTTGGTTCATCTGACGCCCCAAATCGCCCGAATCATCCGAAACGGAGAAGAAAAGATGATACCTGCCGAACAGGTATCCGTAGGAGATACGCTGCGCATTTTGCCCGGTGAAACAGTTCCGGTAGACGGTGTGATTATTTCGGGACAAACATCTGTAAATCAGGCAGTGATGACGGGAGAATCCCTTCCTGTTGATAAAACGGTGGGAGATGAAGTTTCCAGCGGAACAGTAAATCAGTTTGGCGCATTTGAAATGAAAGCGACTAAGGTCGGAGAGGACAGCTCTATCCAAAGGATGATCAAACTGGTACAATCAGCCGATGCCGGAAAAGCCAAAATTGTTGGTCTTGCAGACCGCTGGGCAACTTGGATCGTCGTGATTGCTCTATCTGCCGCAGCACTTACCTGGGCAATTTCCGGAGAGATCATCCGTGCAGTAACCATTCTGGTTGTATTCTGCCCGTGCGCATTGGTTCTTGCAACTCCCACCGCTATCATGGCGGCAATTGGAAATGCTACAAAGCACGGTTTTTTAGTGCGGGAGGGCGACGCACTGGAAAGACTTTCAAAAGTGTCTAAAGTAACCTTTGATAAAACGGGTACACTTACATACGGAACACCTACTGTAACCGCTGTAAAATCTATCTCCGATTACAGTGAGGATGAGATATATGATTTTGCCGCTGCGGCTGAACAGATGAGCGAACATCCTTTGGGCAAAGCGATTGTCAAATGTTATGAGAAAAAGCCAAAGGAATGCAGTGATTTTAAAATGATTCCGGGCGAAGGTGTGACTGCGCTTGTTGATGGTAAAGTGATTCGAGCCGGAAACCTCAAACTACTCAGGGAAACATGTTTATCTAAAACACTTGCTGAAAATGCCGGAAAATATATCAATCAAGGGAATACGGTCATTTATATCGCCGTAGAAAATATGCTTGCCGGGTTCATCGTTTTATCCGATACCTTGAGGGAAGAAAGCAACCAAATGATTGAATCTCTCAGAAAAACCGGTGTTGAACCAGTTCTCCTGACCGGCGATCATCAAAAAACCGCAGATACTATCGCAGAGTCGCTTAACATTCACAAAGTTCATGCAAATTGTCTGCCTGAAGATAAACTGAACTACATCGACGCCTATCAGAAAAACGGCGATATTGTCTGTATGATAGGTGATGGCATCAATGATGCGCCGGCGCTCAAAAAAGCAAATATCGGTATTGCGATGGGTGGTATCGGAAGTGATATTACCGTGGATGCCGCCGATATTGCGCTTGTGGATGATGAGATCAAGGAATTGCCTCATTTACTGCCACTTTCCAAAAGAATGATGACTACTATCAAATTAAATCTCACCTTTTCAATGGGGCTGAATTTCCTTGCGATCATTCTTGCGATTACAGGCTTTCTCGGTCCGGTGATCGGCGCTTTGGTTCATAACGCAGGCTCTGTCGTTGTCATCTTAAACTCCGCCTTGCTTTTGAAATGGCGGCAATAAATTCTCATTTGCTCTGTTTTAAATACACGCGGATCTTTGATAACGATAAAATGGGAAACCACACAAATCTGTGGTTTCCCATTTTGTTCTCTGTTAACAGCTGTCCCGCTTCTGTTTTGGCTGTGGCAGAGCACTCATACTCCGCAAACTGATGCCAAGCGTAGAAAGATTGTGCAGTGCGGCCGATGCTGCAGGAGGTAAAATTCCTGCCAATCCCAAGCCTATCAGCGTCCCGTTAAATCCGATGACAAACCGATAATTTGAGTGAATTCTCGCCATCAAAGCCATTGCAATCTCACGCAGCTTGACAAGCTCCCAAAGGCTTTCTGCCGCAATGGTAATATCAGAGATTTCTCTGGCAATTGCTGCGCCGTCGCTGATCGCAATTCCGGCATCCGCTTCTGACAGGGCAGGGGAATCGTTAATTCCGTCTCCAACCATCAAAACAACATGTCCTTCTCTGCGCAAATCGGCTACAAATTTTGCTTTATCCGCAGGAAGAACCTCAGCGCAGAATGCGTCAACCCCTAAGCGGTTTGCAACCGCAGATGCCGTCCGATAGCTGTCGCCTGTCAGCATAACTGTTTTTTGAATTCCCAAAGCACGCAGCGCAGACAATACTTCTTTAGCTTCCCTGCGCAGCGGATCGGAAATACAAATCACCGCCGTAAGTTCCCCGCCAATCGCCAAATACAAATGAGAATATTCTTCAGGAAGATGATCAAAACGCTCCTGTTCATTTAGCGGAACAGTTATTCCCTCATCTTCAAAAATGAAGTGCGCACTTCCAATCAACACCTTCTCTTCATTCACCGTACTGGCAATTCCGTGAGCCACTATGTATTCTACCTTGGAATGAAATTCTTCATGGGATAACCCTCTGCACTGCGCTTCTTGTACTACGGCGTTTGCAATAGAATGGGGGAAATGTTCCTCTAAACAGGCTGCAAGACGCAGCATATCCGACTCGTCTCGCCCTCCGAAAGTGATGATCTGCGCAACCTTCGGACAAGCATATGTCAATGTGCCTGTTTTATCAAATATAATGGTATCCGCAGCTGCCACCGCTTCTAAGAACTTGCCGCCTTTTACAGTGATATGTTCTTTTCCGGCTTCCCGCATGGCAGAAAGCACCGCCAGCGGCATGGAAAATTTTAACGCACAGGAGAAATCCACCATAAGTACCGACAAGGCCCGCAGGATATTTCGTGTCAGCAGAAAGCTCAAGATACTGCCGGCAAAGGTATACGGAACCAATTTATCTGCAAGGTTAGCCGCTTTGCTTTCAGCTGCCGATTTCATCTGTTCGGATTTTTCAATCATGGTTACAATTTGATCATATCGACTGGAACCCATAGCTTGTTTTACTTCCAGTATACACTCGCCTTCTTCTATGACAGTACCGGCATACACGGTGTTTCCCGGGTGTTTTACGACCGGTACAGACTCTCCAGTCAAAGAAGCCTGATTGACTGTGACTTCCCCCTCGGCTAAGATACCGTCCATAGGAATCATACTCCCGGTACGAATCACGATTTTGTCACCTGGGCGGATATCTGATACTGCTGTCAGAATTTCTGATTCCGGTGTCTTCAGCCATACCCGATCCACATTCAGGGCCATACAGCGAGCAAGGTCTTCCATTGATTTTTTTCTGGTCCATTCTTCTAACAGTTCGCCCAGTTCCAACAGAAACATGACAGTTCCTGCTGTTCCGAAATCTTTGCGAAATGCGGAAATTCCTATGGACAATGCATCCAGCACTTCTACCTTCAGTTTTCCTCTCCAAAGACAGTGGATACCTCTCTTCAAAAAAGGGAGCATATGCCATACAATTCGTGCGATCTGCAATGGTTTCGGCAAAAAGAGCATAGACGCTGCTTTCAGTACCACTTTTCCGACCAGCTTTTCCTGAAATTTACGGTTTAATTCACGGCTGCTGTGCAGTGGCAAAGTGATTTGTGATTGCGCTTCCTGCAAGTTAAACTCACGGATAGCCGCCAGCACTTCCTTACGTGACCCGGAGTATTGCAGAATCACACACCCGGTGCGTTCATGGACAGTTACTTGTGTGATCCATGATTTCTTTTGAAACCAATTTTCCAGCACATCTGCTTGCTGCAAAGTCATTTTTTTCTGACTGATTCGAAAACGGATACGCCCTTTGCTTTCATGTAAAATAATTGCCTTCATTTGTCGCTTCTCCTTCATAAAAAAAGAGCCGTATCAACGGCTCTTTTCTGTTACTCTTCCTCAGAAGTTTCAAGTTGTGCGGCTGCCGCTTCTTCCGCTTCTTTTGCAGCTCTTTCTTCATTCAGATCTTTGGCAGAAGCTAAAATATCCGATGCGTTTTCCTGTACGGTTGTAACAGTTTCCATGACATAATCTTTCATACGCAATCCTGCGGCTGTTGCGTGAACATATGCTTTTTTAGCGTCTTTGCTGGACAGCAGTTTAATTCCAACCGATCCGAAAAGTGCGCCACCTACAAAAAGAGCCAATTTATTGTATAAACTCATATAGAATCTTCCTTTCCGTTATTTTCTTTTGTATCCTGTAATCATTACCATGAGCAGGCAGATCACGGCTCCCCATGCCCAAAAACGGTGCTGTTTCAACCAGATCCCTCCTTCATAGATTTTGTTCAATTATTATAACAACTTTAAAGGAATTATTCTTTCGGAATCAGTCTAAAACCGGCGGAATCGGACTTATTTCGATATTCTCTTGGTGTACAATGATAGTATTTTTTAAAAACTACATTGAATTGACTCAAACTGGAATACCCGACAGACTGCGCGATTTCAAGCACTGTCATAGACGAATAGCGAAGAAGTTCACCCGCTTTTTCCATTCGTTTTTGTAGCAGCCAGCTATGGACAGGCTGATCATAGACACTTCGAAAATATTTTTTGAAGGTAGTAGGGGATAGATAAAATCTGCGACATAAACTGTCAATTGTCATTTTTTCATCTAAATGGAGTTCCATATAGGAACAAACGCTCCTTAAACGATCATGGACTGAACCGTTTTTTTGTAACATTTCCACCTGTTGTACTTGTGTCATTTTTTGACTCAGCAAATATAACAGCTCAATGCATTTCCACACACAATAACAATCCTGCTCCGTATCATCCAACACATCCAGCACGGAAAACAACGAAAACACCCACAGATTGTTTCTTATCAGATATCTTCCGCCTATTTGTTCGGTATACTGTATAGCTGAATGAATATCAAGATTCCAATTACCCATTATTTTTGTTATTTTCCAAAGACTATTTTGGATTTTGGGGGACTCTGCAATCAGAAGGAATCCTGATGCTTCTCTCTCTGTTTCAAACAGGGAAAGGTTAACTTTTTCAGAGATGCAGACAACATCCTGCTGGCAAGCAGAAATGATCTGTCCGTTCAATAACTGAATTCTTATTTTACCGGTAGAACACAGAATAAAACTCAAACAATTTTCATGTGTATCAGGTATTTCTTCATGGCTTAAAAAATCTGTATCGGAATAAGAATGAAAGCGAAACAATTTCATTCCGTCGATATTAAAATCGCACCCCGATTTTGTCAAAACAGCCTTTTTAAATGACTCGCTCATCATGTTTCCCTCCTTCCTGTTCTACCAATTTATTACAACAAAATATGCAGAGGGCATACTTCCGCCCTCTGCAAAATGTGATGATCTAATTACACCAAAGCTGCACCCAGTGCATTGCATTCTGCAACGGCTGCTTCGTCAGGTGCTTCATTACAGATAACGCTATCGCAAGCTAAAACAGCACCGTCTGAAGTACAGGTTTCTTCCCAGTTGCGCATCCATTCGCCGTCTCCCCAGCCGTACGAGCCGAACAAGGCAATTTTTTTGCCTGACAATTTGCTCTCGCACGAAGAAAACATCGGCTCAAATTCAGTTTCCTCCAGCTGTTCTGCTCCCATCGAGGGGCACCCGAACGCAATAGCATCAAACTGATCCATCATGGAAGAATCAAATTCTGAAGCTGTAAACATCACTGCTTCTGCGCCTTTTTCTTTGGCTCCTGTTACAACCGCCTGCGCCATCGCTTCTGTGTTGCCTGTACCACTCCAATAAACCACTGCAATTTTACTCATAAAATTTTCAACCTTTCTTAATATTAGTTAAACAGCTACTGTGAGCCGTTCAATAGACTTTCCCTGCATATAACACCGACAATATGTATTGGTGCATTTTTTATATCGCTCAAAGGTTTTTTTCGCTTTTTCCTCATCGCCGTACACCTTCCAGCATCCTACACATTTGTAGCCGCGGGCTTGATTTTGAATAAACCCCAAAACATCTTCCGGAGGGTATCCCAAAAACAATCCGACTTCATGAGGAAAATCTTCACAGGAATTCAGTCTTGAAATTAAATTTCGAATCAAACACTTCGGAGAATTAACACAATACCCGCACTCTGTCAGAATCGTACGCGCTACATCATTTTCGAGATCTTTTGAAAGCTTTGACGGTCTGTACAAATAAATTAACGCGCAATTCTTCTGATACCTCAGCGGCAGAACACGAATCCCTTTTCCTCTGAACAAAGCATTCAATCTGCGCATCGTCTTGCGCAGTTCCGATGAATCCTTGAAATGATAAGTAAACATATTACCTGTTTTCATTCCGGCAAGGGTCGGAGCACAATGTCTGATAATCATTTCGTCAGGCAAGGAATCTCCTCCTTTTTACGCATGTTCATTTAAAATACTGCGCAAGGCCGAAGCCGAACTGGTGTGACAGCGCACAATCTTAATATCTTTCCCTTTTGTTTCATTCAAGGTAGAGCGAACCATTTTATGAGAAACGGTTCCTGTAAACAGCACCAATAAATCTGGTGATCCTATTCCTTTCAGGGCTCCGTCCGTTTTTGGGAAAACCTTGGATTTACAATGATACTCATCACAGATTTCCTTATAACGGCGAACCATACATTCATTTCCGCCCACAATGACCACGCTCATACCATTCACCTCTTATTAGGTTAGCTAAAGCTAACTGAAAGATGTTTTTTTTCACCGCTCCTGCGGTGTTGTTAATATAGTAGCAAATTAAACCGCCACTTTCTGCTCCAAAAAGGTTGTATATAATCCAAACCGACCAAAACTTTATAAAACAGACATCACTACATAACCTAGTTTTTCTATCTGATTTATGATAGAAGTGTCATCTACCGGAGTTTCATACTCCACCAAAACCTGATTCTTTTTCAGGTTTACCGTTGCAGAAACTCCCGCAATACAGTTAACGGATTCTTCAATTCGGTTTTTACAATGTTCACAGTGCATACCGTTCACATAAAATGTTTTTTTCTCAATCACCGTTTTCAGCTTTTTCTTCTTCGGCTTGTATCCGCCTCCAGAACAGCACCCGCCTTTACCTTTCAATCGCTTGATTGTTGCACGCAGCGCAACCAACACAATGATTACTAACAGCACAACAACAATTATATTTTCCATCATATAACCTCCTTAGATTGAAGCTGTATCCGATATATTTCTTCTTTTGCAGACAGATCTGTATTTTACCGGAGAGAGTCCCTTTGCTGATTTAAAAGCACTTGCAAATTTGCTTGCATTTTCATATCCATGCTTACTCGCAATTTCAATCACACTTTCCTCAGTGTGTTCCAGCATATATGCTGCCGATTCCATTTTATGCGCTTTCAAAAAGGCATAAAACGGAATCCCGTATACCTGTTTGAATGCATTTTTGATTTTGGTCGAGGAAATCTCAAAATATGAGGAAACTTCATCTAAAGTAATCCTTTCATCCATATTCGCAGTAAGGTATTCACAAACTTCTTTGGCGAGTTTCACT
This sequence comes from uncultured Eubacteriales bacterium, assembly GCA_959605275.1. Lineage (GTDB taxonomy): Bacteria > Bacillota > Clostridia > Oscillospirales > Ruminococcaceae > HGM13222. The sequence goes on from CAUHFD010000049.1 coordinate 12,368, forward strand.
TGATAAGGAGAGACCCCTTGACACAAAAGCTCATCGCTTTCTAAATGGAACACACTTAAAAAAAGCATCAGCTCCAAAATTTTAATTTTAAAATAAGGCAGCCTGATATCCTGCGGAACGGTGTACAACTCTGCAAAAATATGTTCAACGGAAGCATTTGACCGGGTGATAAAGCATGGTTGAAAGCCGCTGAATTTTTGTTTTATCCTTTCGGGCTGTACCGAAACATCTTCCAAAAAACAAGACAAGCATTTCGGAGCTTGATCCACATCAATATGAATCGTAATACCATGATAGTGTTCTAACGGGAAATACATCACATCAGTCAACGGAATTTCCTGTGCAATCAGCAGATCGCCGGGAGAAACATAATAATAATGATCTCCGGCTTTACATTCCATTCTTCCTTCACGGCAATGGATGATCTCTAAAAAATTTTTGCCTGCAGTTTGACAAATTCCCAGCGAGGATTCCTTTGCATGAATATTATGATAAAACAGCCGGATTCCCGGAAAAACATCATATCCGGTTGTGTTAGAATGATGTAAACTATTCAACCTATCCATCTTTTAAATACCTGCTTCCTTCGGAAAGAGACAGGCAAGTTTTTCTTCAGATAAATTTGCCAGAAAATAACAAATTGCTGTTTCTTCTATGTTGTCACATAGCTCTGAATGAAATAGCCGCTTATTCAATTCCATACTGTACTTTTCATATTCCAAAGCCTTTCCCATTCCATCATCAGTGAGTACAATATGTTTACCACAATCTCTCTTTACATACTGCACCTGCTCAAAAAAATCCATCATACGATGCACACTGGCTTTTGAAACTTTTAGTTCCCTGGCAATATCTGCTCCGCGTACACTTCCTTGCCTCTCATATAATCTCTTTATCGCAATCAAATATCGTATCTGAGAAGCAGTTAATTCCGCATGCTTTTTCATACACAGCTCTCCTAGCATTTAAAAGCAAATGCGGGGCGCGGTTCTATGTCCGCACCCCGCATCATTTGCTTTTATTGTTTCTAATCCTTTTTCCGGTGATCGCATTTTCCTTTTGAAGCACACTGTTTTGCATAAGGACAGCCAATACAGCCTTCTCCGCGTTTTTTTGCTTTATAAAGATAAACCAGAATGCTTCCCACGATCACCGCAAGAATCAAAAGGATAATCAAATTTTCCATTATGATTTGCTTGCAGCATACGCTTTGCCTGCATTATCCAAAGCATATTCTGTTTTCAGCTTTTTATTAGTATTGCGGATCAAACCGATGATAACAGCCGCAAACACAGCCACTGCCGCAAGTCCTGCAAGAGCTGCGCCTACATTCAAGGTTTCCGGAGCCGTGATAAGGGTTCCGATGGTATAAACCGCATAACCTACGGTATAGCCGACGCCCAGCTGCAAGCCGATTGCGCCCCAAACCCATTTGCTGCTCTTCATTTCGGAGTTCATCGCACCGATTGCCGCAAAGCAAGGCGGTGTGTAAAGGTTAAACATCAGGTAAGCAAGCGCTGCCACCTTGGTGATGGCGATAATGCTTGCAGCCTCTGCACCTACACCCTCAATCAAAGCGAGTTCATCGGCATCAATCAGGTTTTCCAGTCCTACAAAGCAAACGGCCAAAGTACCGACTACATTTTCCTTTGCGATAAAGCCGGTAACCGCTGCCGCCGCAAGCTGCCAGGACAGAACACCCACAATCGGAACCAAAAGATAGGCAAACGGAGCGGCGATAGAAGCGAGGATTGAGGAATCAGATGTTTCTGCAACGCCGAAGCTCCAGTTAAATGTCTGCATAATCTGAACAGCTGTGTTACACAAAAGGATAATAGTAGCAGCTTTTACGATGTACGCCCAGCCGCGGCTGCACATTGCTTTGAAAGCAAACCAAAGGGACGGTGCTTTGTATTCCGGCAATTCAATGATAAAGAAGGATTTTCTGTTTTTGTAACCTGCGATTTTGTTTACCAGCAATGCGCCCAGGAAAATAAGTACGATACCGGTCAGATACATGGTCGCGCTCACCCAGCCTGCATTGTCAAAAAAGGCACCTGCAAACAAAGCGATGACCGGGATCTTCGCACCACACGGCATAAACGGAGCCAGCATTGCAGTCGCTCTGCGTTCACGATCATTACGGA
>CAUHFD010000050.1 GCA_959605275.1 uncultured Eubacteriales bacterium
TTTGGTATCAAAAGGCTTGACGACATAATCATCGGCGCCGAGTTCCAACCCAAGCACTTTGTCGAAAGTTTCCCCTTTTGCGGTCAGCATGATAATCGGAACGTTAGATTTTTTTCTGATCTCTCGGCAAACCTGCCAGCCATCTAAACCGGGAAGCATAACATCCAACAGAATCAAATCCGGACTCAAAGCATTAAACTTGACTACCGCTTCAGAACCATCGTGGGATAAAATAACATTATATCCCTCTTTCTCAAGATATAACCGCAATAATTCGCAAATATTTTTATCATCATCTACTACTAAAATTTTCCCTAACGACATATGACATTCCTCCTGTAATCATTTTCTGTTTCATTGACCATCCGATATATTCAATGTATGTAAAAGCACAACCTGCTTTTTATATTTTTTCAAACGCATACTATTTGCGCAGTGAAGCGAGCAGCGTTTCAATAAATATAAAAGTGCATCGTACTTTTATATTTATTATAGCATATCCGCAACCACAATGATGAATAAACTATAAACCTTTTACTAATTCATAATTGAGGATATGAACGTTTTTATTCGCTCGTGAAAGAAGACGGGCAACCTCGGTTGCCCGTCTTCTTTCGGCTTGCTTTATCAATAAACTTAATCGTCCGTTTCCGATTCATAGTGGAGAATATCACCGGTTTTAGCGTTAATTTCATAGTCATATTCTGTCGCACCGCTGTAAAACTCAATTTCATATTTTGGGATGTCATCGTCGTCATCACAGTCAAGTTCGGCTTTTATAAAAGCGGCGGCAGAAATACCGGCATGCTTTAAAGCAATCTCTTTTGCTTTCGCTGCCGAAATAAAGGCATCAGTAGAAGTATTCTGAGGCTTTGACGAAGTTTGAACGGTACTATCTTTATTCCCTTCCTTGTCCGATGAAATAATTTTTCCGGTGATGGCATGAATTTCGTAATCATACTCGGTGTTTTGATATACAAATTCAATTTCATATACCTTGTGTCCATCGTCTGTATCTAATTTTGCTTCGGTAAAGGAAACATCTGAAGCAGAAACGCCCGCATCCTTAAGCGCAATTTCCTTTGCCTGCGCCATTGTAATTACCACGTCCGGATTGTTTGAAGGATTGTTGCTCGTATCATCATTTATATCCTCTATCTCATCAGAGATATTTTCCCAAATGCTGTCATCAGAATCATAGTCTACGATATCGCGAATATCAATATTTTTTTCAACAACCAACGCTGCTATTTCTTTTAAACTCATTTTAGCCAGTGCAGACGCATCCAAAGAGGGCTCTTTTGCTGCCAAATTACACACAAATACCGCTTTGCCGATTGAAATGCTATTTTCCGCCGCAAAAGCTTTCGCTTTTTCAATATCAGTCAATGTTTGATTGATTACTGACGCAGTTACATTATTGCTTACCAAGGAATCCTGAATGTCTGATATCACTAAATTGCGGATTTTAGATGCTTTCCGAGTATCATCATTTTGAACAGAAACAAGAATACCGTTTTGACCGTCAAGTAAATAACCGTTTTGTACCATAGAACCGATAATTGCGTTTACGGCAACCTTTAAATCCACATTTTTCAGATTCATTCCATTAATAATTTTATCAGCATCCTCATTTACCGCAGACACATGAAGTACTTTATCTTTTTTATTGGTCGAAATTTCAATACTGGGATTCACGTCAATATCCACAATAGAATCAACCATCATATTACCCGAATAATAAAATCCACCAAAAGTACCGCATACAATCAACAAGCAAGCAGCAACTGCAATTCCAATCCATTTCATAGGGCTTTTTTTCACCGTAACAGGCGTATTCATATTCATTATCCTTTCCGTATCAGGGACAATGTTTTGCGAAATGCGCTCATACATATCATCAGGAATCATCTGACATACCGCATCGGAGAGGTTTTTTTGAATATTTTTGTTCATTATGATAATCATTCCTTTCTGAGCTTTTGTGCGGTTTTAATCTGCATGATGTTTGCTTAAAACGCACAAATCGGAGTTTGAAAAGAATACAGTGCATTCTTTTCAAACTAAAACTCCTCCTTCATGCTGTTTTTCAGCTTTTTTATTGCCCGATGATATTTTGACAATACCGTATTGAGCGGAATTTCCATCAACGCTGCTATCTCGCGGTTTTTCAACCCGGAAACCGTATGAAGCATCACAATCTGACGCTCCTCATCATTTAATATACCAAGAAATGTTTGGAGCATTGTTTTTGCTTCCGCTTCTTCTATTTTTGAAAAAGCAATACTGTTTTCCACCTGAGATTCCTCTAACCCGATTTCCTTTTTTTGCGCACGCAGTTTCATAAGTGCCAAATTACGCGCAATTGTTAATATCCATGCCATGGGCTTTCCATGAGGCTGATAGTCCGCAGCTTTTCGGTAAATTGTCAAAAAAGTATCCTGCAAAACGTCCTCTGCATCATAAGTATTTTTTGTAATAGAAAGGGCAAATCCGTACACACTGCCGGAAATATTTTCGTATAAGCGATGAAAAGCAACCATATTTCCATTTGCAATCTCTTGGATCACTGTATCGTCCACCGTCGACTTTGCGGAAAATTCAGCCTCAAGAGCCATTAAAACATGTACCATATCTTTTGTCCTTTCACTATAATAATGCAAAGAAATGCTCGTTTATTGCATCAAGAAAAAATTTTTTCAAAATAATTTTGCACCCGTACTTCATGAGTGTTTCTTTCAATGGCTTTTAAAACTTTGTTTTGATTGCTTTCATCATAACAAAAAAGCCGTCGAAAAGCAATAGCCTTTCGACGGACCTCAATTAAGTAATATATTTTTCCATATCCCGCTTCAGATGTTTGATAATTCGCTTTTCTAAACGGGAAATATAGGATTGCGAAATGCCGATCAAATCTGCCACTTCCTTTTGTGTACGCTCCACTCCGTCCACCAATCCGAATCGCATCTGCATAATCATCTTTTCTCTGCTATTAAGCTTATCTACGCAGGCTTTTAACAAGTTTCTTTCTGATTCTGCTTCAATATCCCGGTTAATACAGTCATTCTCTGTTCCTAGAATATCCGATAAAAGCAATTCATTGCCGTCCCAATCCACATTTAAAGGCTCGTCAATTGATACATCATTTTTATACTGGGTACTCTTTCTCAAAAACATCAATATTTCATTTTCAATGCATCGCGACGCATAAGTTGCCAATTTAATATTCTTAGACGGGCAGAAAGTATTCACCGCTTTAATTAAGCCAATGCTCCCGATAGAAATCAAATCCTCTATTCCGATGCCGGTTGATTCAAACTTTTTGGCAATATACACCACCAATCTTAAATTATGCACAATCAACGCTTCCTTAGCTTCATCATCGTTCTCCATCAATTTTTGAAAGACGATCTGTTCTTCTTCCTTACTTAACGGTGGCGGCAGCGTTTCCGGCCCGTTAATATAATGAATCTGACTAATCAATCCCATTTTGTCCAAAAACAAAATAAACCAATTTGCTGTTTTGTCCTTTTTCCCCTCAATTAATATGTTCATTTCCCTCTGCTCCCTTTGTTATATTAAGTGCAAAACAAATACAATTATGATTTTTTCAACGAGCAATATTATAATGCAATCATGTCTTTAGGGCAGTGGACAGGATAGCATTATATTCCCCATGTGACAACCGGCTATCAGTAACACCGATGAGTACCTTTTGATCCCTGCTTTTTTTTCCATTTTTATAGATAAAGTAAAAATGATCAGGACGGAAAGCGGTCAACATCCCGCTATGGTTCACCACTTGGAAAGGCACCATTCGGATTCGCTGTATCCATGCATGTTGCTCTAACCGAGTCAATCCATCTATCGAATTTGTCAAGAAAACATTTTGAATTTCCACAGGAATCAATTCTTTAATACTACAAAATTCACAAATAACTACCGGCATCCCGCTGACACGATCAGATAATTTGTTTCCCGTGTCCCAAAACCCGGACAGAACCGCTTGCTTTCCGTCCGCCTCTACGACGACGTTCATAATTTCAGTCTTTTTCACACGATTATCTAACAGATAGGAAACTACCTGAATCAAGAAATACGCAATCAGAGTACCGGCAATCAAAGTAAGCGCGGAAATATTAAAATAAACCGTTCCGTTTCTAAAAAACATACCGGAGGGAGATACAAACATCCAAACCGCCATCATAACGCCGCCAAATATAAAATTAACTGCAAAAAAACTAAGTACCGATTTTATGTATAGCGATTTAGAATGATATCCGAAAGCAATCAGCACAAGCACTGCCGCCAACGGCAATTTAATCAGTGTAATCAGCAAAAATTGGATATTATCAAAAAAAATCAGCAGTGAAAACAAGCTTCCCACCACTGCACTTACGACCAGCCGCCATCGTTTTGGTTTTTGGTGCAAAAAGAAAGTTGTTGCCAACAATAAAAAATAATTGATAAAAATATTTAAAACAATCAGCACATCTATGTATATTACATTTCCCATATTTATTTCATTCCTTTTAAAATTTGCTGTCTCCACATATGTAAATTATTTTTTCATCCTGTCTGTTTTTTTATTGCATTGCACCGGAGTAGCAAAAGCAAAATAAAGTAGTTTTCCTGAATTTCCAGCCGTCAGGCTGTTTTAGAATCAATTCTATTTTTTATTATGAAACAGGGTTTGCACAGCAAATCCGTCGTGGAATAACAAAAAATATACCTTTAAACTTCCAGCCGTCAGGCTGTTTGGGAATCAATTCTATTTTTTATTATAGAAATATTTTTCAGTGAATTTTGTCAAATACTGCGAAAATATTCTGTTCCGTTAAAGATTCAGCGTTTTCATGAATATGACGAAAATATACCTGTCCATGCTGCCAATTTGACAAATCCCCGACGTTTTTAAGAGACATTTTTTTATTCGAATGCATATCATATAGGAGAAAGCAAACTTGCTTTCTCTTGTGATACCTACTATCTTATTATGTTTCAACCAAAACGTAAGAAAGGAACGACATATATGGATACCTGTAACAACTGCTGCGAAAATACAAATCAACTGACCATTGGCTGCGGCGGAGCCGCTCCCCTATCAGATAATGCAGTAACTTCTCCCTATTTTTGTTATGAAAAATATCAGCAATGCACAAGGGAATGCTGTGACCAAAACGGAAAATGCTGTCAATATCCTTGTTCTGCCCGAGACCCGTATTGGCCGGAATTTACTCATCCGCGCTGTCTCAGTTGTGCTGAACTTTATAATGGCGAATAATGTAAATGCTTATTCTCTGCATAAAAATATCCCTTGCACAAATGTGCAAGGGATATTTTTATCATTTATGTTATTCTTCTTTCATACCGCAGCATTTTTTGTACTTTTTACCGCTGCCGCATGGACAAGGCTCATTATCACCTATCTTTTGCTTTCTCACCGGCATTTTTTTAATCGAACGATTGCCGTCACCGCGGGATTCTACGGTCGGTTTTGCCACCTGTTCACGCTGGGGCTCCTCCTCGGTACGAATCTGTACTGTCAGCATCATTTTAATCGTATCTTCTCTGATCGACGCAATCATCTCATCGAACATGTCAAAGCCTTCGATACGATACTCTACAACCGGATCGCGCTGACCGTAAGAACGCAGTGAAATACCCTGACGCAATTCCTCCATTGCGTCAATATGATCCATCCATTTAGAATCCACATTACGCAGCAAAACAACCCGTTCCAGCTCGCGCATAATCTCAGAGCCGAATTTTTCCTCGCGCTCCTCGTAAAGTTTTGTTGCTTTGTCTATCAATTCCTTAGTAATATCGGATTTTTCTATCATTCCTAAATCCTGACCCTCAAAGTCCAAATCGTCCTCATCGGTAATGTAGCCAAGGAAGTGATCCCGTAAGCCTTTTATATTCCAACTGTCATGATCATCTGTATCATTTAAATAAATCCCTACGGTATCGGTAATAGAATCCCGGAGCATATTCATAATATAATCCTTGAGATTTTCGCCGTCCAATACCTTATTGCGCTGACCGTAAATCAATTCTCTCTGCTTATTCATAACGTCGTCAAACTGAAGAACATTTTTACGAATACCAAAGTTGCGACCCTCAACCTTGCGCTGCGCAGATTCTATGGAATTCGTCAGTATTTTGTTTTCAATCGGCTGATCTTCCTCAATGCCGAGCGAATTCATCAAATTCTGAATCCGTTCGCCGCCAAATAAGCGCATCAAGTCATCTTCCAGTGAGAGATAAAAACGGCTTTCACCGGGATCTCCCTGACGACCGGCACGTCCGCGCAGCTGATTATCAATACGTCTGGAATCATGACGTTCCGTACCGATAATAAACAATCCGCCCGCTTCACAAACTTCCTGTGCCTCCGACTTGATTTCTTCCTTGTGTTTGGCATTGAGTTCTTTAAACTTTGCTCTTGCCTCCAGAATCTCCTCGTTATCGGTTTCGCCGAACGCAGTAGATTCATTAATCAGCTCGTCGGTGTAGCCCAGTTTACGCATTTCCGCTTTTGCAAGATATTCTGCATTACCGCCGAGCATAATATCAGTACCACGTCCCGCCATGTTAGTGGCAATGGTCACCGCACCTTTTTTACCTGCCTGCGCGATAATTTCCGCTTCTTTTTCATGATATTTCGCATTTAAAACTGCATGTTTGATTCCGCGCTGTTTCAGCAATGAAGCAAGCAGCTCGGACTTTTCAATCGAAATCGTACCAACCAACACAGGCTGTCCTTTTTCATGACACGCAATAATTTGATTAATTACTGCATTGAATTTCGCCTTCTCGGTCTTGTATACCGAATCTTCCCAGTCTTTTCTCATAACCGGCATATTGGTCGGAATTTCAATAACATCCAGTTTATAGATTTCACGGAACTCGGACTCTTCGGTCAAAGCAGTACCGGTCATACCTGCCAGCTTATCATATAAACGGAAGAAATTCTGGAAAGTAATAGTAGCAAGTGTCTTGGATTCCCGTTCTACCCGAACGCCTTCCTTTGCCTCGATTGCCTGATGCAAGCCTTCATTGTAACGGCGGCCCAGCATTAACCGACCGGTAAATTCATCTACAATCAGCACTTCTCCGTCTTTTACAACGTAATCAATATCGCGTTTCATAATGCCATGCGCTTTGATTGCCTGATTCACGTGATGCTGAATCGTCATGTTGTCCGCATCCATCAGGTTATCAATATTGAAAAACGCTTCCGCTTTCTTTACACCGGAAGGAGTCAAAGTGGCTGTTTTGGCTTTTTCATCAACGATGTAATCCGCGTCAACGCCTTCATCGTTATCGACTTTATCATCCAGCTCCGCCACACGATATACCTTTAATGTCTTAGCAAAGTTATTGGCAACCGTATAAAGCTCGGTTGATTTATCACCCTGTCCCGAAATAATCAAAGGCGTTCTGGCCTCATCGATCAAAATAGAGTCAACCTCATCGACAATGGCATAACGGAAATCCCGCTGTACCTTCTGCTCTTTATAGATAACCATGTTATCCCGCAGATAATCAAATCCCAGTTCATTATTGGTACCATAAGTAATATCGCAGTTGTATGCAGCACGGCGTTGGTCGTTATTCAATCCATGTACAATCAGACCAACCGTCAATCCGAGATAACGGTACACCTTACCCATCCACTCCGAGTCACGCTTTGCCAAATAGTCATTGACCGTTACGATATGAACGCCTTTCCCTTCGAGCGCATTTAAATATGCCGGTAACGTAGCAACCAACGTTTTACCCTCACCGGTACGCATCTCGGCAATTCTGCCTTGATGAAGTACAATACCGCCGATAATCTGAACCGGAAAATGCCGCATATTCAATACACGGTCGCTGGCTTCGCGACAGACCGCAAACGCGTCCGGCAAAATATCATCCAACGTTTCTCCATCGGCAAGTCTTCCCTTTAATACCGCCGTTTGCGCTTTCAGTTCCTTCTCGCTCATCGCCTTATATTTTTCTTCTAATGCAAGTACCTGATCCTTAATCGGTTCAATCCGTTTCAGTTCTCTTTTGCTGTAAGAACCGAACAATGCAGAAATTAATCCCATCTATGCCACCTCAGCTATCTTAAAATAGTAACAAATTCCGGTCATTTGCATTTCCAAAATGTTGTCATGATAATATAATCAAATATAAGTATATCGTGTTTTTCCGATAATTGCAATAGTTGAGTTGTTAAATTTTCAATAAGGGAACAAAGCCCCGCCATTCAACGTTCCGGCGGTGGATGGTACCACCACCGGAAAAAGTGAGTGGACCCCGCCGTCTATAGTGGCGGGTGACATCTCGCTTTTCGTTATATTCAATTAATTGGGAAAGGTAATAAATACGACTTTTTTCATTCTTTTCAGACTGTGTGTCATTGGTATTAGAAAAATTTTTTAAATCAGTGCAACAGTTTATCTGTTTTTCAACACTATTATAACGAATACAGAATGTCGAAATAAGGCAAATTCACTTTTGGGATAGACAGACACGAATAAATTCGTTATACTATATAGTAACAATGACAATCGGATGAGAGGTGCTGAATTTGGAAAAAAACACAGACCTAATCGTAATCAATGCCCAAAACGGTGATAAAATTTCATTTCAGGAATTGTACCGGGAAGTTTACAAGGATCTGTATCGCTATGCGCTGTTCGTACTGAAAAACAAACAAGATGCGGAGGACGTTGTTGCCGATACAGTTACCGATGCTTTTTACGGCATCAAAAAGCTGCGTTCCCCCGCTTCTTTCAAAGCCTGGATATTTAAAATTCTTTCATCCAAAATAAAACAAAAATTAAAAGAATATGCGCGCGCCAAAAAAGAAGATATCGTTTATCCGGATTTACAAGATCACGCCAATATGACTGCACAGGTGGAAATGTTTTCTGCCTTAGGTCATCTGTCCGAAACAGAGCAGCAAATTGTACTGTTATCGGTAATCGGACGTTATACCAGTGCGGAAATCGGACAAATTTTATCCATGAATGCCGCAACAGTCAGAAGCAAATTATCCCGTTCTCTGACAAAATTACGTTGTCTTTTTACTGAATAGCTGGTTTTTCCATCCTCTTGCTCATTTGAAAAGATGAGAATCCGTTTGAAAGGAATGGTCATACTTATGAAAAAAAAGCAAACAGAACATCAAATTGACCAAGATCGTTCTGCAATAGATGAAAAATTTTCTCCTGTGTTAGACGAAACAGAGATTCCCGACGCCTTAAAGCCGGAAAATATCTCCTCTCTCATTGAGAATAACAAACCGGCTGAAAAAAGCAAAGTCATCACCAACATCCATTTTTACCGTCTCTCCTTTGCACTGCTCTTAATTATCGTAATGGTGATCCCCCTCTATGCTATCCTGGACAGCAGGGATTCCAACCCGCTCTCCCCGGACTATGCCGGAACCAGCTCTCTGTCCACCATTATTACCATGAAAACCAACGATTATGACAGTATTTATAATGTGGTTCAAAATCTATACACTAAAGTTTACAACTCTGCCGGAAACGCTACGGGAGACGATTTTATTAATTTCAATTCCACAGCGCAATCCGCTCAAAGTAAGCCGAGTGGAAACGGAGCAATAAAAGGTCCTACCGCCGCCAACAGTACAACCGCCGGCACACAGGCTCCTTCCGTTGACGCCGAAGAAGAAAGCATCGATCATTCTACCACTAACGAACAGGTAGAAGGCGTTAATGAGGGCGATATTCTCAAAACGGACGGCAAATATATTTACACCGTACAGTCTAAACAAAAATACAATTCCGCCGCCGAATATTACATCCATATCCGCAAGATACAGGAAGACGGCGGATTGATGAAAGTCAGCAGTATTGCCATCGAAAACGACCGTCCCATCGAAATGTATGTAGATAATAACCGTCTGATTCTATTATCAAGCAATGGCACCGGCTATAAAACGCAAAACACCCATCAAAACACATCTGTACGGATTTATGATATTTCCGATCGGTCTGTTCCGAAAACGATCAATCATTTTTATCAGCAAGGAGAAATGCTGTCCTCCCGATATATTGACGAAAATTTGTATGTGGTATCGAATTATCATTCCGCCACACAACCGGTCAAAGATGACCTCTTTTCCTATGTTCCCTGCATCACATATCCTTCCAAAGGACAGGTAAAAATGGTGGCTTCCAATGATATCTGCGTGATGGAAAACCCAACCTCTGTTTCTTATGTCGTGGCATCCTCTGTGTCAACCCGTACTGAGGACGCAGCTGTGAATACCAAGGCGGTATTGGGATCAGGCGGCATTATATACTGTTCCACCGAAAGTTTATATGTACTCGGCACCTCTTACAGTACATCAGAGCAAACCGAGATATTAAAATTTGCTTTAAACAGCGGTAAAATCAGATACATTACTAAACAAACGGTCAGCGGGCGCACCTTAAATCAATTCTCTGCCGACGAATACAACGGTTTCTTCCGGATTGCAACCACCGGCTTTGACACACAAACAGGGCAAACTGCAAACAATGTTTATCTGCTCGACAGCAATCTAAAACAAGTCGGAGCGATAACCGGACTGGCAAAAGGCGAAAACATTTATTCCGTTCGATTCGTCGGAGATACCGGATATGTTGTTACATTCCGTCAGACCGATCCCCTGTTTGTTCTTGATCTAAAGGATCCGAAACAACCGGCTGTTGTCGGAAAGTTAAAAATTCCCGGATTCAGCAGCTATCTACACCCATTTAAAGATAATCTACTGATCGGAATCGGCGCCAATACTACTTCCGGCGGTCAACGGATCGGCTTTAAAATGAGCTTATTTGATGTTTCTGATCCGACAAATCCGCTGGAAATCAAAAACTATACTACCACAAATGACTATTCAGGAAAGTCTTTGGTAGAATATGACGCGAAAGCATTTTTGTTTGATGATCAACAGGATATTATCGGTCTGCCGTTGATTACCGGCACGGCAAACGGCACGATATGCAACGGATACGCTTTATTCAAAGTCAGCAAGGAGAACGGATTTGAAGAATTAGGATTTTTAGACTCAGAGGGCAATATCATCTCTGAAAATTCGGCGTATCAACAAAGCAAATACACCGCACTGAGCAGCATGAACAGTATGTATACCGAATTTAACATTCTGCGCGGCGCTTATGTCGGTGACACCTTATACCTGTTTACCGGATATGACATCACTGCGGTAAGTTATAAAACTTTCCAAAAAATCGGCACCTATCCCTGCGATCAATAAAAAATCCACTGAAATAATAAACATGCCCTCGGCAAAGCCGGGGGCATGTTTATTTCCGTCTATTTACAAGACACAATAAGTATCCATATATGCTTCCATTTTGGGAAGCATATCCTGATAGCCGCTTGTTTGCTGCAAATATTCATGAATATCCGCTACCGTAACCAAAGAATGCACCGTAATGCCAAACTCTTCTTTGACTTCCATGACAGCAGTCTTTCCCGGCGTTTTACCGACCTCACAACGGTTGACTGAAATAAACATATCAGTTACTGATACCTTCGCCGCCCCAAGCAAAGCCGGCATGGTTTCCCGAATCGCTGTTCCGGCAGTAATCACATCCTCAATAATAATGATCCGATCACCATCCTTTGGCTGATATCCGACCAGAGAGCCACCCTCTCCGTGATCTTTTGCTTCTTTACGATTAAAAAAGAAAGGTTTATCGATCCCGTAGTTGCGGGCTAACGCTCCTGCTGCCGAGGTAGCAAGCGGAATTCCTTTATACGCCGGTCCAAACATAGCATCAAACTGATCGCCGATTGTTTGATGAATACAACCGGCATAAAATTCACCTAATTTTGAGCTTTGCAGTCCGGTTTTATAGTTTCCCGTATTAATAAAATAAGGGGTATTTCTGCCGCTTTTGGTCACGAAATCCCCGAATCTGAGCACATCCGCACTCATCATAAATTCAATAAATTGTTTCTTTTCCTGCGTCAGCATAATTGATCCTCGCTTTTCTTCACTTGCGCCGCCTCTTCAAAGCAGTTAGTGAAACAGCTCCGTTTCGGCAGCAAAAGGTCTTTTGTATATTAATCCGTATCAAAAGTTACTGCATGCGGCAACTTTTGATACTATTATACCGCAAAGCGCTTTTTTCGTCAACCGAAAAAGCAAAGCGTCCCTTCATTCTCCCTCGGCAACAATTTCCTCTAACACCTGTATCAAATCCGAAAGCGTATTCAATTGAACATCTCGTTCCAAAATCGCATTTTTCAGATCAACAGACAAGGATTCAAAGCGAGGTTTTAAACTCGGAGCCACATATGACATAACAAATTCCTCTTTTCTTTTTTAGCTTCGTTTATGCCATATTTTTCCCGCAAAATGAACATTTATACATTTTCATAAACTTCTAAAAATAAAGGACTTATGCAAAGATAACATCTATGCATAAGTCCGATACAAATAAATATTAATTTGCTATTTTTAAATCTTCGGCAGGTTTCGGAGATTTTTTTGCCGATTTTTTCTCTACAATCGGATCGGTACCTTGCTCTACGCACTCTTTGGTCACAATGACTTTCGTAGCCGTTTTATCCGAAGGTAGCTCAAACATCAGCTTACCGAGTACTCGTTCCATGATTCCGCGCAAGCCACGGGCGCCTGTGCCGCTTTCAATGGCTTTTTTCGCAATTGCAGATAATGCTTCCGGCTGGAATTCCAACTTGATCTTATCAATTTCAAACAGTGTCTGATACTGCTTCACCAATGCATTTTTGGGTTCGGTCAAAATTTTAACCAAGGAAGCTTCATCCAATTCGTTCAGCGTTGTAATAATCGGAAGACGCCCGACAAGCTCCGGAATCAAACCGTATTTTACCAAATCATGCTGAACAACGTGTTTCATTAAATTTTCAGATTTTCTCTCATTTTTATCTTTAATTTTGGCGCCGAATCCAAGCGAGGAAGAATCCATACGCTTTTCAATAATTTTTTCAATTCCATCAAATGCGCCGCCGCAAATAAACAAAATATTCTTGGTGTCAATCTGAATAAACTCCTGATTCGGATGTTTTCTTCCACCCTGGGGAGGCACATTGGAAACAGTGCCCTCAACAATCTTTAACAAAGATTGTTGAACGCCCTCACCGCTTACATCCCTCGTAATTGAGGTGTTTTCGGACTTTCTGGTAATTTTATCAATCTCATCAATATAAATGATACCTTTTTCAGCCGCTTCAATATCAAAATCCGCCGCCTGTATTAAGCGGAGCAAAACGTTTTCAACGTCTTCGCCCACATAACCTGCCTCGGTTAATGTAGTCGCATCAGCGATAGCGAACGGAACTTTAAGCACTTTCGCTAAGGTCTGAGCAAGCATGGTTTTTCCCACGCCGGTAGGTCCCAGAAGCAAAACGTTACTTTTCTGCAATTCAACATCATTCTCGTTATCCGCATTTAAAATCCGCTTATAATGATTATATACAGACACTGCCAAAGAAATCTTAGCTTCTTCCTGTCCGACCACATATTCGTCCAAAACTGCTTTTATTTCCATCGGTTTTGGCAGACTTTCTTTGTCTGACAGTCCTTTGGCAGGCTTACTGACATGATGCGAAAAGTCATCGATTGTTCCGTCGCTCACCAGCATCTGATAACAAAGCATAACGCATTCATCACAAATATAAGCACCTCTGCCAAACAACAGACGGGATACCTTTTGTGCCGGCTTGCCGCAGAAATTACATTTTGCGGTTTTGTTTTCGTCCTGTGTAGGCATGCGTTCACCAATCCTTATCTTTTTTCAATTACCTTGTCAATAATACCGTATTCCAATGCTTCCTGAGCAGACAGGAAATTGTCACGCTCGGTTGCTTTGATGGTCTCCTCCAGTGTTTTTCCGGTGCGCTCCGCCAAAATTTCATTCAAATGCTTTTTAATTCTAATCAAACGCTCCGCATGGATCTCAATATCCGTTACCTGTCCCTGCGCACCGCCGGAAGGCTGGTGGATCATAATTTCGCTGTTTGGCAAAGCCATTCGTTTACCTTTCGCTCCCGCCGCCAGCAAGAACGCGCCCATAGAAGCCGCCATTCCGATACAAATGGTGGATACATCGCATTTAATATACTGCATTGTATCATAAATTGCCATACCGGCAGTAACCGATCCGCCGGGGCTGTTGATATAAAAGCTGATATCCTTGTCCGGATCCTGTCCTTCTAAATAAAGCAATTGCGCAACTACCAAACTTGCTGTTGCATCGTTAACTTCATCACATAACATAATAATACGGTCGTTGAGCAAACGGGAATAAATATCATAAGACCGTTCTCCTCTGCTTGTTTGTTCTACTACCATTGGTACTAAAGCCATTTTCCATTCCTCATTTCGTATATAATGTGATATTTAAATATGAAACACAACCGTAAACACTTTCACAAAGAAAATGTTTACGGCTAAATTGTCG
>CAUHFD010000051.1 GCA_959605275.1 uncultured Eubacteriales bacterium
AATTCAAATTACTGCCTTATTAATCCGTGGCTAAAAACGGAGGCGTTTTTATTTCTCGAAAAAGAGTTTGTTAATTGCTTGCGCAACGCCGAAGGTGTCGCTTTGGGTACGAATAGTGGCAAAACGGTCAAATTCAGGCGGGGCGCTTTTCATGATAACGCTGATTCCGGTGTACTGAAGCATTTCAATGTCGTTTTCGCTATCGCCGAAGGAGATGGTATGTTCACGCGGAATCCTAAGTCTCTCACATAATAATCGGATTCCCGTTGCTTTGTCGAATCCATCCGGAACGGTTTCTGTATAAGTAGGATGATAAATATTGCGGCAGCCGGGAAAATCGGCATCTTCATAAGAAGAAATATTTTGACAGAATGTCCATTTCGTAATTTCCATTTTGTCATAATTCTGATCAAGGTAAGTTTCAAAATCATTCGTAATATTGCAGATACCTTCCAATTCTCCGATTGCGTAATTGGTTTTAACGCCCTCAAACAGACAGGGGATTTTATGAGCATCATAGAAACGTTTCGCCTGCATCAGTGCTTCTTTTGATATGCCTTCGTTGCACAGGATAGTATTTTTATATTCGATATAAGATGTTCCTGCAATGATGCCGTCCCAATCGGCGGCTATATACGCATCCTCCGGGATGAATCCCTTGGAACGTCCGGTGTTCAGGAAAAGATAATGACCGAGTTCATGCACTTTTTTCAGTGCGGCTTTATTTTCTTCTGATACACCGTTGCAGGACAAAGTTCCATCATAGTCAAAGAATAAACAGTATTTTGCGGTTTTGTCTATCATCTTTTTCAGCGATTCCTTTCTGAGTTTGGTGCAGCTTTGGACCAATGCTGCTTGTCTGAAACAACAAAAGCGAAGTTTGAAAGAAACGCAAGGTAAGTATTTCAAACATTACTTATAATATGTAACATTACTTGTTGTCGATGTATGAGCTACTACATTATCCGAATAAGCCGATGCCGTCCAGAAATATTTTTAATCCGATAAGAATTAAAATACAGCCGCCGAACAATTCCGCTTTTTGGTTGAGGAAGTCTCCGCATTTTTTACCGATTAATACAGCAATGATGCTGCATATAAAAGTAATTGCGGCAATAATGGAAACTGCGATAAAAATATTGACATTCATCGCGGCAAAGCTGACACCGACTGCGAGCGCATCAATGCTGGTTGCGATTGCCTGTACGAGCAGTAATTTAAAGGTCAGTTTGCGTGCAGCCGGAACGATTTCTTCCTCTTTTTTCAATGCGTCCCAAAGCATTTTTCCGCCGATAAAGCCTAATAGAATTAACGCAATCCAATGGTCGACAGCTGCCATGTATCCGGCAAACACAGAACCGGCGAAATAACCGATCAGCGGCATAACGCCTTGAAACAATCCGAATGCAAAAGCGGTAGCGAGCGTTCCTTTCAGTTTCATCGGCTTCATTGTCATACCGTTTGTCATAGATACTGCGGAAGCGTCCATGGCAAGACCTAATCCCAATAAAATAATTTCAATAATACTCAAAATAACACCGTCCAATTAAAAATCTTATTTCATATTTATGTCACTTCGGCAGATATTATCCGTGAATAAAAAAGTACAGGGAAACCCTGTACTTTTGGTTTTTATTCGGCATCAAAATCTTCTGCTTTTTCTTCTGGTTTGTAAATCTTAATTTCACCAAAAACCGGTATCTTTTTTTGTTTGTGGCAGAATACATGGATGATGCCGACAATATGACAGATAAAAAAGAACAGGTTGAAGATAGCGAAAACAAATAAAAGTACGGTATACATGATCGGAGAGGCAAATTGTAAAATCAATCCGATAATCGCTAAAACCATGCCGACGATAAATTCAATAATAAACAGGACTAAACCCTGATTGACATGGTAAGAAACAAAATCGTCTTTTTTCTTTTTTAATAAAGGAATAAAAAGAAGAATACTAAGATAGCATAAAAGCGCCAGCAGGGTATCATGTGTTTTCGGGTCATTTGTGCGGTCTGTACGGTCTGTACGGTCTGTTTCGTCCATGAAAATCACCATTCCTTTTTGCATTTGCTTCGGTATTGTCTTAGCTTTTGCGAAACTGTCTAAGACCAAGGGAACAAATGAAGCGCGAAATATTGTTTTGCACTCGAAAGTTCTTTTCCTGTGAAGGCATTTAGTATAGCATAATGATCAAAATTTGTCAATTTCTGCAAACGAGTTATAATTTGCGTCTGGGAGCAACTCGTTTCCTTTTTTTCTTTTTCTTGTTGTACAGAATGATCAAGGTTACATAAGTCAGCAAGAATATAACAATAATTACGATTGCCCATTTAAAATATGACGAAGTGAAAAAGCTTTTTACCGAATAAAGCAGATATAAAATGGTGCTGCGTTCTACCGATTCAGAGGCAACAAGGTCTACCGTGGCAATTACTTCATCGGCAAGTTTTAAATCCAGTGTACCGAGTACCTGTCCCTTTTTTACTGGCGCGAAAATATTCTCGTTGATGTGGGGAACTTTTTGTACCGAGCTGACGTCAACATGCTTGGGAAGTAGGGTGACAATATCGTCTTTCGGGACCAGCAATAATGTATCTTTATCTTTCCCCAATTGGATCGGAGCTTGTCCGGCGGCGGTTGATGTCGTTAAGATGGTTTTTTGCTCAAAGGTGTTGAATACCCACTTATATATATTCTTATGGTCGAGGCAGGCAAGATTATCTGAAATGATTTCTCCGGTATCATATTTATAAGGGGCTTTCATAGTGATGAGCAGATAGTTGTAATTGTTGTATTCCGCCATAGAAATCAAATTTCTGCCGGATTCGGTTGTGGTACCGGTTTTGAAGCCTTTCGCATAAGCGTAATAATTTGAGTTGGATTTAAACAGCATTGGGTTAGTATGGGAAATGGTGCGTGTTTGGGAATGTTTGTTGGTGGCGGGCATGGTATACTGCACGGTAGTTGCTATTTTAAGAAACAACGGATATTTGTCAATCGCATATTTTGTGATCTTATAAAGATCATGAACGGTTGTGACTTGTCCGTCTTCATGCAATCCATGTGCATTTTTAAAGACGGTGTTTGTGGCTCCTAATTCTTTTGCTTTGGCGTTCATCATGTTGACAAACCGGGGAATATTATCGGCATCGGCAATGCTGTCGTCCCCACCGTTGCCGACATAATCGGCAAGCATGTTTGCTGCTTCACAGGCAGAACGCAGCATAGTGGCATAAAGTAGATCAATTGCTCGTACTTGTTCGTTTGCCATGATGTTGGCATGAGAAGCGCCTTTGAGATAAAGCTCATCAAAAATGTATTGCTTTCCGGTAATAACAGTGCTTTCTAACTCTGCCTCCGGGATGGCTTCCAATACAAGCAGACAGGTCATAATTTTGGTTAGTGAAGCAGGATAAAGCTGTTTGTCCGCATTTTTTTCATAGATGATCTTACCGGAATCCATACTGACCAGTAAAGCGCTTTCGCTGGATACTGTAAAGTCAGGAACATATGCGGCATCTGCCGCTAAATTCGGTATACAAAGTATTACGATACAAAACGAAAGAACAGTGGCAATAAATCTACGCATATCAGTAATCCTTTCTATCGGAACATGAAGTTTTCTATCAATGAGAAGAAATATATCGTTGAGATAAAATCTTATTATCAGTATAACCCGGGAATTTGTTTTCAAACAGCATTTGAGCTTTTGCTGCATTCTCGCCCAGTGAAACATCTACTTTACTCTTTATTATAACATAAACAACTGGCACAGCGAAGCTGAGCATTAGCGCCGTTTTGTGTGCTGCACATACTGCGCTTGGCTATTGCCCTTGCCACCAAATATAACCGGCGGCATTTCGGCATAGCCGAAACCGTGCAAAGCCCATTTAAAAATGTTTCAATGTTCTCAAAAGCGCATCGTGCTTTTGAGGTTATTATAACATAAACCACTTGCACAGCGAAGCGAGCAATGTTTCAATGTTCTCAAAAGCGCATCGTGCTTTTGAGGTTATTATATCATAATTGAAATGACAAGTCAAAATTTTCCTTTCATTCCGAATGTGCTTCGACATCCGCAGTATTTATTAATAAATAATTCATATTTTGCGCCGGAATATTTATTATAATAAAAAGCAAGGCAGATGCATTTGCATCTACACGCCGCACAAAATGCGGCTTTGACGGCACAACGTGCCGATGCTTTTCTATTGTTATGCCGCTTCACTTCGTTTCGCGAGGTGTTTGCATTATAATAAAAAGCAAAGTGATTTGACTGCGTGAAAGGGATGAACTCGTTATATGCACAGAAAATATAAACTTGCGACCATAGCGATACACGGAGGGTATCAGACAGAGCCTACCACCAAGTCGGTATCGGTACCTCTTTATCAAACAAATGCCTATGAGTTCGACAGTACGGAACATGCTAAAAATCTGTTTGAGCTAAAAGAGGATGGAAATATCTATACTCGTCTGACTAATCCGACCAATGCGGTATTGGAACAACGTATTGCCGAGCTGGACGGTGGCGTCGGAGCAGTCGCGTTTTCATCAGGACATGCGGCTATTTTCGGGACGCTTGCTAATTTGTGTTCTGCCGGGGATGAAATCGTGGCATCGAATGCCATTTACGGCGGAGCGATTAATATGCTGGGTGTTTCACTGGATCGTTTGGGCATCAAAGTGACATTTGTCAATCCCGATGATTTTGAAGCGTGGGAAACGGCGATCACCGAAAAAACCAAAGCGCTGTTTTTTGAAATCGTAGGAAACCCCAATGCCAATGTTGCAGACATTGAAAAAATTGCTGCAATCGGTCATAAATATGGGATACCGGTGATTGCGGATTCTACCTTTACCACTCCTTATCTTTGCCGCCCGATTGCCTTTGGAGCGGATATTGTGATTCATTCCGCCACTAAATTTTTAGGAGGACACTCCAACGCCATGAGCGGCATCGTTGTGGACAGCGGAAATTTCGTCTATAAAGATAATGCACGCTTCCCGTTGTACAACGAGCCCGACCAAAGCTATCACGGGATGGTGTTTGCTGATTTGGGCAAGGCGGCGTTTATCTCTCGTCTCAGAACTTTGATTTTACGGGACTTCGGCGCGTGCAGCTCGCCGTTTAATTCCTTTATGATATTGCAGGGGGTGGAGACCTTGCCTCTGCGGATGCAGAAGCATTGCGAGAACGCGCAGAAGGTGGCTGAATTTTTGGAACAGAATCCACAGGTGGATTTTGTTAATTATCCGGGATTGCCGAGCAGTCCGTATTATGAATTAAGCAAAAAATACCTGCCGAACGGCTGTGGTTCTGTATTTACTTTCGGACTGAAGGGTGGTCGGAAAGCCGGCGCTGCATTTATCGACAGTCTGAAGCTGTTAAAGAATGTGGCAAATGTAGGAGATATTCGTTCGTTAGTGATCCATCCGGCAACGACCACGCATAGCCAGCTGACTGCTGAACAGTTAGAAGCCGCCGGAATTACAGAGGGCACTGTCCGTTTATCTATCGGCATAGAGGATATCTCGGATATCTTAGAGGATTTGGATCAGGCTATCATGCATGCGGCAGAATAGAAACCGGTGCAGGAATAGTTGGACGGATGGTAAAATGAGAAGTAAAAAAGGAATGATGGCGTTATGATTTATATCACCGGTGATTTGCACGGGGAGATCGAACGGCTGGAAAGCAAAGCAGTCAAAAAATTAAAAAAAGGCGATACGCTGATTGTTTGCGGAGATTTCGGCTTTGTTTGGGATGGCTCCGAGCGTGAAAAAAAGGTGCTGAAAAAATTAGGAAAGCAAAAGTATCGCATCCTATTTGTTGCCGGATGTCATGATAATTACGATTTGCTGGAATCTTACCCTACGGTCGAATTGTGCGGCGGACAGGCAAGGCAGATATCCGGGAATTTATATGAGCTGCTGCGGGGCGAAATCTATGAAATTGACGGGAAAACCGTGTTTGCGTTCGGCGGTGGAACCAGTGACGATGAACATCTTCGCGAGGAGGGCGTGACGTGGTGGAAGAATGAAATGCCCGACGATACCGAGTATGAGCGCGCGATTCAAAACCTTGCTGCACATCATAATGAGATTGATTACATTGTGACTCATGACATGTCAACATCGATGAAACAATTTATCAATATCAAAGAGAACGATAATGAGGTAGAAAAAATACATGCTTTTTTAAATGCACTCAGTAAAAATGTGAAGTTTGGTTATTGGTTTTTTGGAAAATATCATCAGGATAAACAGATTCCGCCTCGTTATTACGCCATGTTCCGTAATGTAATCTTAGCGCCGGGACAGGAAGTAAAAAAGAAAAAATCGGCGCATTGAGGATATATTTTAAAAAAACACACCGCAGACTGGCACGGAGTCTGCGGTGTGTTTTTAGTTTGAAGGTATAATATTTATGTGTCTATTTTGTAAGATTGCGCGGATAAGGTCTTTTGTCATCTGTTAGCTCCGCCAAATAATCCATACTGGTATCAAGCGCTATTGCTAATTTTCTGCATTGTTCAAAAGTATAATACCTTTTTCCGTTTTCAATCTTTGAGTAATCGCTTTGATCAATACCTGTCATCATTTGTATTTTTATCTGTGTGTATCCTTTTTCTTTGCGAAGTTCTTTTAGCCTAGTCATAGTTATGAGCATCCCTTTCAAACTTATCACTCAACCATATTATGTCAAATCTCCCTATTATAATTATGGTTGAATTGACCTATAATATTAATTGTGATTAAAATAAGGAAGGGTGATTATTATGGCTGAGTTTTGCTTGAAATGCTGGAACGAAATCAATAAAACAGATGATCCGGCAAGTAAATATATTCTTTCTAAGGAATTAGATTTGTGCGAAGGGTGCGGAAAGCGGACACATGTTATTGTTGCACAACGTAAGAATTATTATCGACACAAACTTCGATTTGTGATTTTACCTTTTAAAATAGTATATAAGATTTTATACATTGTATGGCGCATTCTCATTTTGCCTTATATCATCTATCAATACAGAAAAAGTCAAAGGGATGGCAAAAATTGAAAAAACTTCCGCATTTTGTCTGCTTCTCCGAAAAACTTTGGAAACCTACATTTTTGCTTGATTTGAAAGAGGTATTGTGGTATACTAAATGCAATATGGGTATTTGCGGGCAAGCGGCGAAAAAAATGTCCTTGCAAAGTATCCGGCAGAGAAATTTTATCAAGATCATTCATTTTGAAATTTCGATGTGCGGCTGCTTTTTGGCGCAAGAAAGGAATGAACAGTTTCATGAAAGACTCATTTAACCCAGCGTATTCCTTCGTTCCGAATGAGGAAAAGGTGCTGGAGTTTTGGGAGCAAAACAAAAGTTTTGAGGCGCTTCGGAAGAAGAATGCCAAAGGAAAAAAATATCGTTTTATTGACGGACCGATTACCGCGAACAATCCGATGGGCGTTCACCATGCGTGGGGACGCACTTTGAAGGACGTTTTTCTGCGGTATAAAGCCATGAACGGATATCAGAGCCATTACCGCAACGGCTTTGACGGACAGGGCTTGTGGGTTGAAGTCGAAGTGGAAAAAGAACTGGGCTTTAACTCCAAAAAGGATATTGAAGTTTACGGGTTGGACAAGTTTTCCGAAAAATGTATTGAACGGGTACAGCGCTTCAGTAAAGTGATTATGGAGCAATCCAAGCGTTTGGGACAGTGGATGGATTGGGATAATTCCTACTACACTTATAAAGATAATAACATTACAGGCATCTGGCAGGTATTGAAAAAATGCCATGATCATGGTTGGGTCAAGCAGATTTACAAGCCGATGCCGTGGTGTCCTCGCTGCGGGACCTCTTTGTCCGAGCATGAAATGTCAGGCTCTTATAAAGAAATTGAGCATACTGCTGTGTTCTTTAAAGTGCCGCTTGCGGATAAAAGCGCCTATATGCTGGTTTGGACAACGACGCCCTGGACGCTGACCGCCAATGTTGCGTTGGCTGTTCATCCGGAATTAAGCTATGTAAAAGCAAAGCTGGAGGGGGAAGATACCCCGCTGATCATGGGGAAAAATTATTTTACCCAAAAGTTTGCCTCCAAGGGTGAAATTTTGCAGGAATACAAAGGGGAAGAACTTGCAGGATTAGCGTATGAAACTTGTTTTCCGGAGCTTCCGCTGCAAAAAGGCGTAGATCATCATATTGTTTGCTGGGAAGAAGTCAGCGGCGAAGAGGGCTGCGGAATCGTACACATTGCGCCGGGCTGCGGTGCCGAGGACTTTGAGCTGGGCAAACGGGAAAACTTAGATGTTTTGGTGCCGGTGGATGAAAACGGCATTTTGTTGCCCTCTTGCGGCTTTTTAAGCGGTCTGGAAGCGGGCGATGCGCGGGAAGCGGTGTTCGAGGCACTGAAAGAACGCGGAAAGATGTTCTATACCCATAAAATCGTTCATAGCTATCCGGTTTGCTGGCGGTGTAAAAAAGAGGTTATTTTCCGTTGCGTAAAAGAATGGGCAATTGATGTGGAAGAGCTGCGTCCGCAGCTGATTGCCAATGCCAACAAGGTCAAATGGAATCCTCCGTATCAGGGCAAGCGGATGCTTGACTGGCTGAATAATATGTCTGATTGGAATATTTCCAGAAAGCGTTTTTACGGGTTGCCGCTCCCGTTCTATCCCTGTGAAGAATGTGGTGAATTGACGGTGATCGGCTCAGTGGAGGAATTAAGGGAACGCGCCGTTCATCCGGAAAAGGTGGATGCGCTGCCCCATCTGCACCGTCCCTGGATTGATGAAATCGAGATTACCTGTCCGCATTGCGGCAAGCCGGTCAAACGGGTGCCGGAGGTAGGAGACGTTTGGCTGGATGCCGGAATCGTTCCCTTTACTACTTTGAAGTATTTTGAGGACAGAGAATACTGGAAAGAATATTTCCCGGCAGAATATGTTGTGGAAATGAAGGAACAAGTTCGTTTGTGGTTCTATTCGATGCTGTTCATGAGCACGGTGTTGGTCGGAGAGCCACCGTATGAGCAGGTGGGTACCCACGGTATGGTAACTGCCGAGGACGGCAGCCGCTTCTCTAAGACGGGATTTATGATTAAATTCGACGAGGCGGCAGATAAGATCGGCGCCGATGCTTCCCGGTATATTTTTGCGTCCTCGCCGATGTCTACTGATGTGCGGTTCGGATTTACGCTGGGAGACGGCGCAAAGCGCAAGCTACTGTCTTTCTGGAATTTGTCCACCTTCTTTGCAACTTACGCCGAGGTAGACAAGCTTTATCTGGAAAACCTCGATTTTGACTTTGATTCTCTTTGTCTGGTAGATCGATGGCTGGTCGTTCTGGTGAATAATTTCATTTCGGAAGCCACTGCGGCGATGGAAAATTATTCTACCAAAGATATCATGACAAAGTTTGAAAAAGTAGTGGACGATATCTCCAATTTCTATATCCGGGTTAACCGCAGACGGTTCTGGAAAATCGGCGATGATCAGGACAAGAAGACGGCGTATAAAGTGATGTTGTATGCAATTCGTACTATCGACCAGATCATGGCTCCTATTATTCCGTTTATTACCGAACACGTTTGGCAGGAAGTGATTCGCCGGTACTCCAATGAGGCGGCGGAATCGGTGCATCTGAGTGATTGGCCGAAGGTAATGGCACATGTGGATGTACAAGACGGCGTTTTGGCACAGGTAAGCGAAGTACGTGACATCATTTCTCTGGTGCTCAAGGTTCGCAATGAGAAACAATTGAGGATTCGTCAGCCGTTAAATCAGCTTTATATTTGTGCTGATTCCGGCGTGGTTACCATTCCGGAAGAGTTGACAGCAATTCTGCTTAGTGAAATCAATATGAAAAAGGTTACTTTCCTGGCAGATACTTCGATGCTGGAAGATAATGTTGCAGTATTGAATTTTAAACTGGCAGGAAGTGCGCTGAAAGCAGATGTTAACAAAGTGAAGGAATTGCTGAACGGTTTGTCCGCAGCAGAGATGCAGTCGGTTGTGGAACAGATTCAGGCAAACGGCGCTGTAAATATACCCGGTTATGACCATGCTGTCGATGCAGCAATATTCGAGCTGAAGGCAGTGCCGAAAGCCGATATTGCGGTAAGCAAAGAACGGGACATCACAGTCGGATTGGATATGGTTGTTACACCGGAACTGTACAGCGAAGGTTGCTTGCGGGATATTCTGCGTCAGTGCCAGGTTTTCCGGAAAGAGGCAGGCTTTCATGTTTCCGATCGCATAGAGGTATATTTCGATTGTGAAGAAAAAGCCGGTAAGATTGTTGCCGACAACCGGGCATATCTGGAAAGCGAATTGCTGGCTTCTGTGAGCGAATCGCACCTGTCCGCGCCTGATTTCACCGGTACCATTGAGATGGACGATGAAAAGATTGCGGTTGAAATGAAAGTGAAAGATTAATTTCACTTTCGGATATACACTGCGGTGTGTCGGTCGAATGACAGAAATTTATTCTTGTTGAAAGCTCTGGAGTATTTGCGGATTTTTTGGGAAAGCTTATATAAAATAAAAATAACTGCGTCTGGGAATAAAATATTGTGTAACCAAACAAAAATATGAACACGTAGTTAATTTATTGACAAACTTCTTGAAAAATCGGGTATAACAGAGTAAAATAAAGTAAGACTCAAATATATTGGAGGGTATCATTATGTCAGTAAAAGTTGCTATTAATGGTTTTGGCAGAATCGGCCGTTTGGCTTTCCGTCAAATGTTTGGCGCAGAGGGTTATGAAGTTGTTGCTATCAATGACCTCACCGATCCGAAAATGTTGGCTCATTTATTAAAATATGACTCTGCTCAGGGTCGTTATGCAAAAGCGGATACCGTTGTTGCAAAAGAAAGCTCTATCGTTGTTGACGGCAAAGAAATTCAGATTTATTCTGAGAAAAACGCTGCTGATCTTCCTTGGGGCAAAATCGGCGTAGACGTTGTTTTGGAATGCACCGGTTTTTATACCTCTAAAGCAAAAGCACAGGCTCATATCGATGCAGGTGCAAAGAAAGTTGTTATCTCCGCTCCGGCAGGAAATGATCTGCCTACTATCGTTTACAGCGTAAACGAAAACACTCTGACCAAAGAGGATAAAATTATTTCCGCTGCTTCCTGCACCACAAACTGCTTGGCTCCGATGGCAAATGCACTGAATAAATTGGCTCCGATCGTAAAAGGCTTCATGACCACGATCCATGCTTATACCGGTGATCAGATGGTGCTCGACGGACCGCATCGTAAAGGTGATCTCCGCCGTGCTCGTGCTGCTGCTGTTAACATTGTTCCGAACTCTACCGGCGCTGCAAAAGCAATCGGTTTGGTTATTCCGGAATTGGCAGGCAAATTGGATGGCGCTGCTCAGCGTGTTCCTGTTCCAACCGGTTCTACTACTGAACTTGTTGCTGTTGTATACAAATCCGTAACCAAAGAAGAAGTTAATGCTGCAATGAAAGCTGCTGCTTCTGACTCCTTCGGATACAATGAAGATGAGATCGTTTCTTCTGATATCATCGGTATCACTTACGGTTCTCTGTTTGATGCAACGCAGACCAAAGTTACTGAGCTGCCGAACGGTCAGACTTTAGTAAAAATCGTTTCCTGGTATGATAATGAAAACTCCTATACCAGCCAGATGGTTCGTACCATTAAATATTTTGCTGAGTTAGGCTAAGAAATACGGATTGATCTTGTAAAAAATAAAACCAAGCGGCCACACTGCTTGGTTTTATTTTTTTACATGAATACCTGTTGACTATATTTTTTGCACAGACACCCTTGCATATTTCCCATAAAGTATAGTACAATAAAAACATATATAAAGCAATTGATAGATTTGAGCGATAATCAAGAGAGGTTAGCTGATGGACAATAAATTCAATTTGACAAAAGCGCTTTATGAGGACAGCGATTTCCAGGTAATGTGTTTTGATCATGACGCCAAATTAATATGGTATAATCATGCTGCATCGACACTGGTTGACAACAATAGTATCCAGTCTCTGTATCAGTTGAGTATTACCTCTGATTTGACAGACGAGATCAGTCGGCTGAATCAGAATACGGTATGCCATGTTATCGGGAATCCGTATTTGGAAATCGGCGGTATCACGCTGACTCCGTTTTTCAACGGTGACAAAAATCAGCTACATTTTATTTTGGCAATGATTGCACCGTTATTGACGCCGGAGCGAGAGTCGGGGTATCAAAATATTATTTCTTTGATCGGTGCCCAGTACCGGGAGCCGATGTTTGCGATTCAAAATATGTTGCTGCCGATCAAAAACAAACTGGAACGCTATGAATGCTATGATGAGTATCGGCTTTTAAAGCAAATATCCAACCAGTGCTATAAAACAATGCGTGCAACAACAAATTTGACAAATTATATGCAATATTGTAATGTCAATATTCCTATTCATTTTGAAACGATCAATATCAATCAATTTATGAAAGATCTTTGTGAACGAATCGGGCGGTTTGTCCGTCGTACCGATATTGCGTTTGAGTATCGTATTTGCACGGAAACGATTGTCAGCAAAATAGATACCGATAAGCTCTCTGTGGCTGTTTTTAACCTAATTGCCAACTCGTGTTTGTACACCCGTCCGGGAAATGAAATTACCGTTAGTTTGACAAAAAATGCGAATAATTTTATTATTACGGTGGTAGATAAAGGGGAAGGAATCGCGCCTGAGATACAGCCGCGTGTATTCGAATCTTTCTATTCGTATGACCGAAACGGCTCGCCGGCGTGCGGCATGGGATTAGGTCTGCCGATTGTAAAACGGGTAACAGATATGCATAACGGAACCTGCGTATTGACCAGTGAACTGAACGTAGGCACTACGGTTGCCATGCAGTTCCCGATTGTAGATGGGGAGATCAGCGGGGTAGTGGAATCGGTTGTGTCAGGACCGGATAGTCGGTTTTCACCATTATTCCTCTATCTGTCGGATGTCTGTGATATTAATACGTTGGAATTGTAGATTGCCTGAAATGATAAAACAGATTGACCGAAGGGAAGATGTTTCATGCCGCGTTTTTTTACAGAACAGGTAGACGATGAAAAAGCAATCATAACCGGAGAGGATGCAAAGCATATTATTAAGGCACTGCGCATGACAGTGGGAGAAAAGGTTGTTGTTTGTGACGGAAAACAGACAGATTATCAATGCGAAATCGAGTCGATTACCGATGAGGTTAGACTGCGTGTATTAAGCAGCGGTGCCTCCGAATCTGAACCGAATTTGCGTTTGCACTTGTACCAGGCAATGCCAAAAGGCGAAAAATTTGAATTTATTGTTCAAAAGGCGGTGGAACTGGGGGTATATGATATTACACCGGTGTTAACCTCCAGATGTGTTTCCCGTCCTGACAAAGATACCATGCGAAAAAAGTTGGTCCGATATAATAAAATCGCCGCCGAGGCAGCGAAGCAATCCGGCAG
Organism: uncultured Eubacteriales bacterium; assembly: GCA_959605275.1. Classification (GTDB taxonomy): domain Bacteria; phylum Bacillota; class Clostridia; order Oscillospirales; family Ruminococcaceae; genus HGM13222. Next base: position 13,471 of record CAUHFD010000051.1, read on the forward strand.
GGGAAGAATCCCGGTTGTTCGTCCGCTGTTGTCTTATCAGGAAGCGTTAAAGGAAATGGCAGCATTTCAGAATGCCATATTCTTCTATGAATGCAAAGGACAACCCTTGCAGAAAATAATACAGCAGGGATTGACCGAAACTGCAATTCTGATCGGAAGCGAGGGTGGTTTCAGTGAAGAAGAAGCTGCTGCCGCGGAAACTGCGGGGTTGTTTACAGCAAGTCTCGGAAAAAGGATTTTGCGTTGTGAAACGGCGCCGATTGCCGGAATTTCCATTATTATGAATTTGTCCGGAAATATGTAAGAATTTTGTAATTGTTTTTTAGGAAATAATGGTATATAATAGGAGTAAAGAAACAGTGATTAAGGAGACACTTGGCGTAAAATGATGTTTTACGCTGAAATTGTTCCTTTTTGCTCAATATGGAGGGCAAAATGTCATGCGCAGTGCATGACACGGTAACAAATTCAAAAAGGAATGGTGATTGATATGAAGAAAAAGGGAAGTTGGCTGAAAGTTGCGGCGATATTAGCAGCAGTGATCGGCGGCATTGTTGCGATAGCAGCTTTCATGAAGAAAAAAGGAAAGAAAATCAGAGAAGAATTGGACTTCGATGATGAACGGTATTTTGACGAAGAGGAAGACGATTTTACAGACGATATTATGGACGGCGATGAAACAATAGAGCCGTATGAACATTTTGATGAAACGGCTCCGGATGAGGCTGCGGATAATATTGACATTCCCGTCACCGAAAAAGATGCCGAGGAAGATGCTGATGATGATTCAGCAGATGATGAATCATCTGCTCCAAAGGAAGAATAATAAAAGCCTGCTGAGTAATTTAAGAGTTACTCAGGCAGGCTTTTTGTTGGTGTCTTTAGACGTGGAAATAAACCCTCGGTTCTACCGAGGGAAGAA
>CAUHFD010000052.1 GCA_959605275.1 uncultured Eubacteriales bacterium
CTTTAGAAATTGTATTTTTACGCCAAGGGAGAAGTCTGCCCAAACTTAAACGATGAACCCAGCCCCGGTTCATCATGGTTCCCCTTGAACAACTCACTTTAAGAGGGATTACAGCAGAAAGAAAAAATTATTAAGGCAACATCGCATAACAGGGGTGAAGATTGCCGTCAGTGGGCTGTCGAGCAGAAACGCCGTTCGTATTTCGAATATCCGCTCTGATAGGCACATCAGGTAAAGCCGCTAGACGGAAAGGTCTGTCGGCAAGAATCAGGTTTGCCAGAGCGAACAGCATATTCAATTTTGCCGTCTGCTTTCGCAGCCCTCGGTATCGTGTTTTTCGGTATCGAAGCTGCCCCTTGACGACAGCAAATACATGCTCCACTTTTGCTCTCACGGATGATTTTTATGTTTTCTTCGTTTAGTCTGTACCTGCGAACATCCGAAATTCTTCTCGCTTTTCAGCACCAAGATAGCCACTGTCTCCATAAACAATCTCTTCTTCGCCTGTTAATAGCTTTGAGGTCATGCTGACATCGTGTTCGTTGGCTCCGGTCGCTTCCAGGGTATGAACAGTTCCACTGTCCTTATCTACCCCAATATGTGCCTTGTACCCGAAATGCCAGTCTGACCCCTTTTTCACCGAGTGGGCATCCGGGTTCCGCTGCTTCTCCTTATTTTTGGTCGAACTTGGTGCCTCAATGATGGTGGAATCCACAATCGTCTCCTTCTTGAGGATCAACCTTCGGCCGGTCAGTTTTTTATTACAAGAGCAAAGGTGATACGGCACTGTTTCAAACATTATGCGGTTAAAAAACACGGGTTCCTTTCACAAAAGTCATACAGGGACAATATTCTTTATCAAGCACAACCAAATCAGCGTCCATTCCGGCCTGAATCCGTCCAATACGATTTAAGCCAAGCACTTTGGCAGGTGTATCGGATGCCATACGAATGGCATCCGGTAGAGGAATACCAAATCGAACTGCCTGTTGCACACAGTAGGAAAGCGGATTGGCATTCCCATTGATTGCGCCGGTTTCCAGCCGGCAGGTGTGTTCCCGAATAATGGATCGCTGTCCATCCATAAGATAACTTCCGTCCGGCAGTCCGGACAGCATTGTGTCATCGCTAATGAAGCAAACTCTATCCGGGCCAAGGAGTCGAACCGCTATTCTTACCGCCGCCGGAGCAACATGAAATCCATCGCAAACCAGTTCTGCAGTTGCGTTACTTTCAAAAGCCGCACCCACTGCGCCGGGCTCCCGATGATAAAAAGATGACATTGCATTATACAAATGCGTTATATGAGAAATTCCCCATTCAAAACCGCGCTTCGCAGTGTCATAATCAGCAGCAGTATGAGCAAGGGAAACCACAATGTTATTTTGCTTACAGAACGAAATAAAAGCCTCTGCGCCGGATAATTCCGGTGCTAATGCAACAAGCCTTACAAGCCTTCCAGACGCCTCATTCAGCCGTTGCAACAAAGCAACATCAGGTGGGCACAATGCGGTTTCTTTCATTGCACCTTTCTTTTCATGAGACAAAAAAGGACCTTCCAAATATATGCCGACCATTTGCGCACCCGGCAGTCCGTTTTCGGCCGCAAATCGCAGACGTTGAAGCGCTGCAAGCAATTGTTCTTCTTCCATTGTTGCAGTCGTTGCGACAAAGGAAGTCACTCCTTCGTGCGCCAGCATCAATGAAAACCGCTTCAGTTCTTCTGCCCCTGCTTCCAGCAAATTAATCCCGTGATATCCATGAATGTGTAAATCCAAATATCCGGGTGCCAGAATATAGCCGGATAAATCCAACTCCTCTGTGTCTGTCAATCCTGTTCCAATCCCAACGATTTTATCCTTTTGGAGCAAAACATCCTCTTCCGACATTTCGAAATTACTGTTAATTATTATGGCATTTTTTAAAAGCATCTGTTACACACTTTCTTTGACTTTCATAATGAAAAGATCAAAAAAATAAATCGGATTCAATTTAGTAATAGTGTAGCATAACTTACTTACAAATGCAATGGTTTGAGTTGAGCGTCTCACTTTATAAGGAGGAAAATGATATGAATTTAACATCACATGAACGAATCATGCGTATCTTTCAAGGAAAAGAGATCGATCGCCCCGCGTTAAAGCTCTGGGGCGCAAATTTGGATAATTTCTTGCTCCATCCCGATTACCGTCCTGTCTGTGAATTAGCCGCTGAAAAAAGTGACTTGTTTGTCAGTGTTGATGCTCCAATGCAAGTGTATTGTGGACGTTATGCGGACACATTAATTACTTATGAGCTTGCAGACACAGAACAGCCGCTTTGGAAAGACCGGCACATTACCATTCATACTCCAAAAGGAAATCTGCACGGTATTGAACGGATTTCGACTCAAGGAGATCCTTCTTATACCGTCGAGCAACTGGTAAAAGAGCCGGAGGATCTGGAAAAAATCCTATCTTTGCCATATGAGCCGTATCCATTTGACTCCAAAACTTATTTTGATCAGCAACAAAAAGTGGGAGAACGCGGCGTTGCACTCATGACGCTGGATCATCCGGGATATGCGCTCCATCGTTTGATTGGTTCAGAAAATCTCGCCTATTTCAGCATTGATTGCCGTGATTTATTGACGCAGACGATTTCTGTGTTTTCCTCCAGAATCAGAGCGTTTGTCAAAGCCGCTGTCGAGGCTGGCGTGAACGGACCGTTCCAATGGGTTGGGCCGGAAGTGTATATTCCTCCGCTTGCTTCTCCGCAGGATTTCGAGGACTTTGTCTTTCAGTTTGATAAACCTCTGTGCGATGACATCCATAATGCAGGCGGATATGTATGGGTTCATTGTCACGGTAAGGTTGCAAACTTTATAGGGCGGTACATTGATATGGGTGTGGATATTCTTAATCCCTTGGAGCCGCCTAAAAACGGAGATATCAATCTGGAACAAATCATTAAAAAATATGGAAATCGAATCGGCTGGGAAGGAAATTTTGAAATTCAGGAAATCCTCCTGTTATTATATATTTGCCCCTTGATTTATGGCAGCCAGCCATAGGCATGGGACATCTCGTTGCCAAAGCTGTTAGAATAGGGAGGTAATGGTCTGACCTTTTCCTCCAAGGGCTTATACGTCCGTCAGAAAGTCAGTCAGCCGACCTCCTTGCTGGGCGTCAGCCCAGCGGCGTCGTCTGCCTTTTCTGACACAATTCATCCTCGGAAATCGATGAAAGCTTTCAATTAGATTTTAGTATTAATTGTGTCATGGCATTGTTAATTGTATGGAGCAGTTTGACAGCTATTTTGATTTCGTGATATTGTCAAGGCGGCAAAAAGAATATTGTGTATTTTAGCCAATGATTAAGAAACATAGCGAAACAACTTGACAAAACAGTTTCGCTATGTTATGTTAATCATAAAGCAAAATGTATAAAATAAACACAAACGAAACATATATTTTTGTTTCGTTTGTGTAGCAAATTTTATTTTCTGTTTTAAAACAAAAGTATCAGAAAATTTTAAAATTATTTTTTAAATATTTGATTAAGCGCAAACATTGTAGCTGGTAGGTCAGCATCTGTAGGAGGTGGTTACTTTGGAACAAGAACAGACAATCTGTTTATGCGGCTGTTGGGATCTCTATTTTTTTTCGGATCAGATTTATGAGAAAAGCGGAAGAATCATTTTAAACGGACAGGATGCGGACGCCCTCGGGGTACGGATTTCGGCTCAAGTGCCCGGAAATGTAGAAACAGCGCTGGAAGCCAGCGGTATCATTCCCAACCCGTTTTACGGGTCTAATCTGCTTCAGATGGAACAATTTGAATATAACCATTTTGTCTATGTTCGTCAGTTTTGGTTTGATCAGGAACCAGATGGAACGGAAAAAATATGTTTTGACGGTATTGATACCTATGCAGATGTTATCTGTAATGGGGCATTAGTTGGTAAGACAGACAATATGTTAATTAGCCATACCATGCAGTTGAACGGTTTGAAAAAAGGGCAAAATGAACTTCTGGTTCATATTTACCCAGCAGTTCTGGAAGCAAGAAAATATGAGTATACATCGCTTAACCTTGCGATTAAATATAATTATGATGCACTTTATGTTCGAAAAGCAGCTTCCATGTACGGCTGGGATATCATGCCCAGAATGGTGTCAGCCGGGATTTGGCGCGGTGTTCATATTTTTAGGGAACAACCGTTTAGGCTGTTACAGGCATATCTTTACACGAGGCAGATAGAAAAAAGTCGAGCTGACTTGGATCTGTTTTATGAGGTAGCACTCCAACGAGAACCTGCTTCCGACTTTGAAGTTTCGGTAGAAGCTCGATGCGGCGAACATGTCTTTACAGCTAAAACACGGGTCTGGGGGAAAAGTGGAAAAATCCAAATCACAGTTGACCAGCCTCGGTTGTGGTGGCCAAAAGGATATGGAGCGCAGAATCTATATCAGGTGTCCGTCCGACTGCTTCAGAAAGGCGTGGTTATCGATAATCAGGAGTTTGAAACCGGAATACGTACGGCTCAACTGTTGCGTACCGGCACAGTTGACAACAATGGTAACGGCAAATTTCACTTTTTAGTGAACGGCAAACCGGTATTTGTTTTAGGGACCAACTGGGTTCCGACTGATGCTCTTCCTGCTCGCGGAGATACCCGAGCACCAGGAATTTTAGAACTGGTAGACGATATCGGATGCAATGCCATTCGCATTTGGGGCGGCGGAAAGTATGAGCAGGACAGCTTTTATCGCCTTTGTGACCAAAAAGGGATTTTGGTTTGGCAGGACTTTATGATGGCTTGCGGAAATTATCCCCAAACAGAAGAATTTGCCAAACGACTTGGCCACGAGATCAAACAGGTGGTTCGCAAGCTGCGACATCATCCCAGTATATTTTTATGGGCCGGTGATAACGAGTGTGATCAGAACTATCAATGGCAGGTAAACTATACTGATCCAAATCAAAATACACTGACCCGTGAGTTGATTCCCGGTATCCTGCTAAATGAAGATTTTACCCGTCCTTATCTGCCGAGTTCTCCTTATATTGATGAGGAATGCGTGAAAAAGGGATTTGATTTTGCCTCTGAAAATCACTTGTGGGGCGAAAGAAAATATTATAAATCTGATTATTATAAGAATGCGCTGGCTGTATTTGCTAGTGAGATGGGATATCACGGATGTCCTTCTCCGGAATCAGTTAAAAAATTCATTACTGCCGACGCTTTATGGCCTTATCATAATAATCAGGAATGGCTATTGCATTCCAGTTCTCCTGACCCTAAACAAGAAGAACCGTTTGGTTACCGAGTGGAATTGATGGCCAACCAAATTCGAGAAATGTTTGGAACTATTCCGGATAGTCTAGAAGAATTTGCACTCGCCAGTCAGATATCTCAGGCAGAGGCCAAAAAGTATTTTATTGAGCGGTTTCGTATCAAAAAATGGAAACGTAGCGGTATTATCTGGTGGAATATTTGTGATGGATGGCCGCAGTTTTCTGATGCGGTAGTGGATTATTACTATGTAAAAAAACTGGCGTATCATTATATTCAACGTAGCCAGCAACCCCTTTGCTTGATGATAGATGAACCTGAGAATGGCATGTGCAGTTTAGTCGGTGTAAACGATACCTTGATTCCACACACAGTTGATTATCAGGTTGTCGGTTTGCGTACCGGCAAAATTCTGGCACAGGGAAATGCGGCTATCAAGACGGAAGAAGCGCAGATTTTGGAACAAATCCCTTTTACAAACAGCGGAGAATTATTATTGATTGAATGGCAGGGGAAACAACTTTCAGGGAAAAACAGCTATCTGATGGGAAATCCCGTCTTCGGTTTTGCCGATTATGTAAAAATGGCAGAAAATGGCGGACTTTTATCAATAGAAGGTTTTGAGTGGGACAATCGGCTGAAATCATATGGAGAGGATGCTGACATTGAACATTTATCAGATCGCGGAGATTGCTAAGGTGTCACCGGCCACAGTATCCAAAGTAATTAACGGTCGACCGGGTGTGGGAAACGCTGTGCGGCAAAAGGTACTGGATATTATAGAGCAGAATAATTTTGTGCCGAAAACATCGGTGAGTATTCAGAATAATGTTGCGATTATATTTCGTGCAAATGATGCTACTGCCGGTATTTTCTACAGCGACTATATGATTGGGATCATGCGGGGCTTGTGTGAATATGTATTTGACCATAATTATAACATCACCTTATTCCCATCAGTCGTAATTCCAAAAAACAAAAGTCAGTTTGCCATGTTTTGCAAAATGCAGCGAATTGTTGGTTGCGTGTTCGGCAACCTGACTCGGGATGATCACTACATAGAGGATATCGCAGGAGTTGTTCCCATTGTAATGTTCAATGCGAAGTACAAGGGCAACATGCTTTATTCGGTTTGTTCCGACGACTATGAGGGTATGTATCACACCATCAAGTATTTGCATGATTTGGGGCATGAACGGATCGCAATTGCCTCGGTTGGGTTGCAGTATTTGTCAAACTTCAACAAATTAAGGGCTTACCGTCAGGCTGTACAAGATTTCAATCTTGTACAGGATAAAGATTATGTTATGGACTTTGATTATTATGAATCTTTAAGAATCTGTTCTTTAATTCAACGGCTACGAAACAGCGGTCGGATGCCGACTGCGTTTTTAGCCATGAATGATGAAGAGGCAATAAGGTTGATAGCAACCTTAAAATTTATGGGTATCCGTTGTCCGGAAGATGTATCGGTTATTGGTTATGATGATTATCCCTACAGCAGCCACACACAACCGGCTCTGACTACGGTAAGGCAGGCTCTCTATGAGATGGGAACGACAACGGGCAAGCTGGTTTGCGGACTATCGCCGGATACGTTGGATGTACAGCGTGATGAGTATGGATCTTTAATCTTTCAGACACAACTTGTGGAACGAAATTCGGTTTTTAAACGAATATAAACCAAAACAGACATGAAAGGCGGGGGAGGGCGATATTAGCCCGTAAACAATGGAGCAATTAGGGTTGCATATTGATGCTGACGGCGTTGTAAAACTTCATGGAAAACCATTCTATGGCTTTGGAGTGAATATGTTTCCACCGTTTATTCGAAATTTACAGGAACCGGAAACAAAGGTGTTCCGTCGGGATTTTGCGTTGATGGAACAGTATGAAATTCCTTTTGTAAGAATTCCGTTCAGCGGTTGGGATTGCAGTCTGTATCGAGTTTATGAAAATGATCCAGAACGATATTTTGCTGCCATGGATGAAGTGGTAACCGAGGCGGAGAGGCATCATGTAGGGATTATTGCTTCCTTAATGTGGATGGAGTCGGCTGTTGCCTGTTACGTAAAAGAAAAGCGGTGTCGCATTGGCGACACCAACAGCAAGACTATGGCATTTGCCAAACGTTATGTCGCCGATGTGGTCAGAAGGTATGCTGGACGGCGAGGTATCTGGGGATGGGAAATTGGAAACGAATACAATCTGACAGCAGATTTATGTGACCCTACCATTAAGGATTTTCTCTGGCCGGATATTTCTTCCATGCCGCACGGCAAAATAGACGGTTTTGATTTTTATACTTCTCGGGAGTTACATACCTTTTATGCAGAAATTTCTAGAGAAATCAGAAAACATGACAGCTACCGCATGATATCCAGCGGCAATGGGGATATGCGATCTAAGGCTTGGCAGTTGCGTGCTGCTTCAGACGCAAAGAATGAAGCTCATCTTTGGAAAAACGTTACCGGTATTGATACTGTTGAGCAGTTTGATGAAATGAATGCTTTTTTCACTCCTGATCCGATGGATACAGTTTGTTTTCATTTGCAGCATGGTACCTTAAATGGAAATCCGCCTAAATACGATCTCGTGCTTTCAAGATGGGGCAGGACTGATGTGTCAGCCGGCGAATATTTCAAAGAATTTGCAAGGAGCGCGAAAAAACTCCATAAAGGATTGTTTTTTGGGGAGTTTGGAGACTTTATGGACATGGAACAAGATGAACAGCTGGAAGATGCCTTTGTGCAAGTTATGATCTGGATACGAGAAGCCGGTATACAGCTGGCTGCCAGCTGGCAATTCTGTTATCGAGACAATTGGATTTATATTAATGATGAAATGCCGAATGATCGCATGAAGCTAGTACATATGCGGGAAGAAAATCTTAAATATCGCCAGGAGGGCAAACAAGATTTGACAGATGCTTGGAAATAAATTGTTATGAGTAAAATTTTATAATTTTCTTGGCTTTATCAACTTAAAGGAATAAAGATAGTTCAATATATTCTTATTTAAAATGCATGATCATTTTCGTTGACGCCTAAAAAGGATTAATTTAGTCGATTATATAAAGCTAAATGAAAAGGGGAAATATGATGATGAAAAAGATATTATCAGTCTGTTTAGCAGTGATTTTTTCACTCGGCATTATGATGCCGGCGGCACAACTAGAGTTCAAAGCCAATGCTGCAAGCAAAAATTATGGCTTGACTGTAGATGATAATGGAACACTTTTGCTTGATGGAAAGCCTTTTTATGCATTCGGAACTAATCTTTACGATGCTTTTCAGCGCAATCTGACAGATCCTCTGGGAGCGACATATAAAGAAAGTTTTGCATTGGTGAAAAAATATAATATACCCTTTGTCCGTATTCCGTTTAGCGGTTATCAGCAAAACGCATATGATTTGTATGATCAGGACAAAGAAGGATATTTTAGCTATATGGATGCTGTTGTGGCCGAGGCGGAAAAGCAGAATATCGGTATTATTGCCTCACTAATGTGGTGGGATCCGGCACTTTCTGCACATGTGGGTGAAAAGCGTTCTGACATGGGAAAGACAAACAGCAAAACCATGAAATATGCCAAGCAGTATGTGTCGGACATTGTGAAGCGATATGTTAATCGACCAGGTATCTGGGGTTGGGAGATCGGAAACGAATATAATCTTGGCGCAGATCTTTGCGACCGCAGCTTCCAATCTTATCTTTGGCCGGGTGCTACAAATACCAACGGATTTGATTATTACACCTCAGCAGAGCTTCAGGTGTTTTATCGAGAGATTTCTAAAGAAATTCGGAAATATGATGATTATCGAATGATTACCAGCGGAAACGGCGATATGCGTGGTGCTTCGAAGGCAATGAATGCTGCGTCCTCAAAAATGGACAGCAACCATCTGTGGAATGTCGATTGGTCAGTAGATTCTTTGTTGGATTTTTATGATATGAATGCCTATTTTCATCCGGATCCGATGGACACAATCTGTTTTCATTTACAGCATGGAACCTTAAACGGCAATCCGCCGGCCTATGATTTAAACATTTCACGTTGGGGGAGAACTATTACTCAAAAACAATATTATCAAGAATATGCTAATGCCGGAAAACGAGCGAAAAAGGCGGTCTTTTTCGGAGAGTTCGGCGACTTCATGGATATGGAAGACGACAAAGATATGTATCAGCAATTCACAAAAATTATGGAAGACATTCGTGATGCTGGTATCCAAATCGCTGCCACCTGGCAGTTCTATTTTGAAGGAGGCGGACAGGTGGTATCTGATGTCGGAAAGGACGGCTATAAGTTGGGAGAACTGTCCAAGTTCAATCTGGCTTACCAAAAGGCGGGAAAACAGGATACGTCTAAGGCATGGGTAGATGTTAAAACAGAACAGCCGGCTACTAGCTCTAATCCGACTTCCCAATCGACATCCGGCTCCAGTAGCAAACCAACTGTTAATACTGGAAGCAGTGCAAACGGTAATTCCGTGTCGCATGCAGAGTCCGATAGTGTATTAGGGACAGATTCAGAGAAAACCGATGAATACGCAGTGGATAGCTATATGCGTACTTCCTCTACCAAATTGGAAATATTGGCGAATACCATGGAAATTTTGATTGAAAAACCGGTCAGTCTGGATGTATTTCGCCGAAGTATTGCCCTAAAAAACGGTTATACGATGAAGGTCTGTGTTGCCGGAAGTACAGAAGAAATTACCGATGAAACTGCGGAAATCGGTTCTGGATGTCTTGTGATGATTTACAATCCGCAATCAGAAAAACTGAATGAATTTACGGTTTCTGTAAAAGAACAGGAGTCGGAATCTAAGGGTGTTACTCTTGAGCCGGAGCCAAACAAAGGTTTCGGTATCGGAACGGTCATTTTAATTGTGATTCTCTGCTTGGTAGTGCTTGCTGGCGGCGGATTTGCATTATATTACTTCGTTTTAAGGAAGAAATATGACTGTTTCCGAAAGAAATAGCGGTGTGTAGCATGGCTTAGTGAAAGAAAGGATGGTTTACCGGAATGAAACTGCAAAAAATGTTTTCTGCTGTCATGGCTAGTGCGATATTTCTGAGTGGGACATTGTTGCACATCCCGGTAGCTGGTGCAGAATCAGCAGGGCAAGCTCTAGAAACCAAAAAAAATTCCTATTTACCTGAAATTATAGCAACAAAATACGAAAAAGGAAGTTATTCGGATTATCTGTCTGGGGAAGTGCCGGTTCCTATGACGAGTCTGCTCCATATAACACCTGATGCGTTAGATAGAGGAACAACTAAACATATTACTGAAACCACCTTCCCGGATACTGGCGAATCGGCACTGCTGTTTGATACAGAAAGCAAAGCAGAATATATGGCTTGGGTTGAAAAGGCGGGGTATTATCGGATAAGTATCCGGTATTGCTACCGGGATGGTGGACAGTCTCAGGGTAGTAGTCTGAGCATTGCATTAAACGGGGAAGTGCCGTTTCAGGAGTCCGCCAATTATATCCTGCCTCGCATGTGGGGACAGGAGTCATGTACACATCTGAATGGAACAAATGATCTGCTTCCAAAAACAACGACAGTTGAAATTCCCGCATGGTATACTGCCCAGGATGCAAGTGGTTATGAAGGAATTTATTATTATAAGCTGAAGGCAGGAGAAAACAGAATAACACTTTCCAGCAAAGCAGGAGGGTTTGCGATTAGTGAAATCTTACTGGGAGAAGAAACAATACCCTCTTATAGCGAAAAGAAAAAATCACAGCAAGCTGAGTTTTCGGAAAAGACTTATACTGTTCAGGGGGAAGAGATTTACCAAAAAAACGACAGTTCCATAACAGCAGGTTTTGATCGCAGTGACAGCAGTGTTGTTCCAAATGATCCTGTGTATAAAAAAGTGAATGTGCTGGATGGCTCCAAGTTTTCCAAACCAGCTCAACAGGCAGTATGGAAATTTCATGTGACAGAGCCCGGAAGATATCGGATTGGTATTCGATATAAGCAGGATACTTTGCAGGGATTGTTTGTGACCAGAAAACTGACACTGAATGGTGAACCAGTATGCAGGGAACTTAATAACATTCATTTTACTTATAACTCTGGTTGGGAATATATGGTGCCTAAAGCAGGGAATGAGGACATTTTCTTGGAACTGGAGGCTGGCGATTATGACTTGGGTTTGGAAGTCGTGCTTGGTGATATGAGTGAATCGCTCAGTCGATTGGATGAACTGGTGTTTGCGCTCAATTACCTTTATCGTAAAATTATTATGGTAACCAGCACAACTCCGGATCCTCTACGGGATTATAATTTAGATGATGAAATCCCATTTCTTGTACCTGTTTTTCAGGAAATTGAAATAGAATTGCAGGATATTTACGAAGAACTGACTGTCCTGAGTGGACAAAAAGGTGGACAACTCAGTGTCTTGACCCAGATGCAGGAGCAGTTGAGATCTTTTATTAGAGAACCATATTATATTCAAGACAGGTTAGATAGCTATAAAGGAAATATTACGGCGATTTCTTCATTGGTAATGTCTTTGCAGGAACAGCCTCTTTCTATTGATTATCTTTCTCTGATTGGTCAAGAAAATTCGGACACCAATGTTCATTCCGGATTCTTCGGAAATCTTTGGTTCCAGATTAAGGCCATTGTTGGTTCCTTTTACTGTGATTATGCAACGTTGTCCGGAATCCAAGAAACAGAAACAGCAGAAAGTATCCGGGTGTGGTTTGGTGGCGGACGGGAGCAAGCAGAACTCCTGAAAAGTTTGATTGATGATTCTTTCAGCAAACAGACTGGAATAGGTGTCAATTTGCAACTGGTGACAATTCCGCTTTCACAGGCAGTTTTGGCAGGAACGGCGCCTGACGTCAGCCTTTCTACGGTAAGAAGCCAACCGGTCAACTTAGGCGCGCGGGGAGTACTGGCAGATTTGTCTGTTATGGAGGGCTTCGAGGCAATTAAAGAGGCTTATGGAAATAACCTACTTCTACCCTATACCTATCGAGATGCAGTGTATGCACTGCCGGTCACCCTGGATTATCACATGATGTTTTATCGCAGGGATATTTTACAGGAGTTGGGGTTAGATCCACCTCAGACCTGGGAGGAATTTTATGATATTATCCCAGTTTTGCAGCGAAATAATATGGCAATTGGTTTGCCTTATACTGTGATGAGTTCCCAGGCTACCATTGAAAGCGGGATTGGTGCTCGAGATATCTTTGCTACCTTAGTTTTACAAAACGGGGCATCGCTTTATTCAGATGATTTGACCGAAATTGTTCTGGATAATCCGGATACTGTGGCGGCGTTTGAACAGTGGACTAAGTTTTATACAGAATACCAATTGGATTTGCAGTTTGATTTTGCTAATCGGTTTCGTACTGGAGAAATGCCTCTGGCAATTCAAGGCTACAGTGCATATAACATGCTGTCCGCCACCGCACCGGAAATCCGTGGTCTGTGGGAGATGACGCTGATCCCTGGTGTAGAACGAGAGAATGGAATCATTGATCGCACAGAGTCAGCATCCGGAAGCGGTGTGGTGATGCTAAAAGACACAAGACACGAAAAAGCCGCATGGGAATTCATCAAATGGTGGGTTTCTGCACAGACTCAGGCTGATTACGGTAACGAATTGGAAATGTTGTTTGGGAAAGCATCCCGCTATAATCCTGCCAGCGCAGAGGCGATGACAAAGTTAATGTGGGATGAAAGCGATCTGGAACTTCTGCTCAAACAACGTGAATTTGTCAAAGAGCTACCAGAGGTGTTGGGCGGTTATTACACATCACGCGGGCTTGACAACGCATTCCGTAACGTGGTGTTGTCTGGAAGAAACTATCGTGAGGCTCTCAGAGAGCAGGAAATTAAAATTAACGCTGAATTTGTACGGAAACAAAGGGAATTTCAAGCAACAGAAAAAAACAGCAGGTAAGAAAGGCGGGCACTGATATGAAACGGGAACGCATAAAAAAGCGAAAAAATCAACTGGCAATGAGCAGCTTTTTGTTCCTGCTGCCCTTTATGACCTTTTTCCTATTGTTCACGGTAATTCCGATCATTGGGGCGGTAGTGCTTAGTTTTACAGATTTTAACATGGTGTCTTTGCCAAAATTCAGCGGTATCACAAATTATGTCCGAATGATCTTGGATGATGACGTGTTAATGACAGCAGTCAAGAATACTTTAGTTTTTGCGTTTCTTACCGGTCCGGTCAGTTACTTTCTTTGTTTATTACTTGCATGGCTGGTAAATGAAACGAATCCACGAATTCGAGTGCTGTTTACCGCAGTGTTTTATATTCCGTCAACAGTTGCAAATGCCATTGTTATTTTTCAATATATTTTCAGCGGGGATTCCTATGGCTTGGTTAACAGTGTTCTGATGAAGCTGGGGTTTATTAAGGATCCGATTCTCTGGTTGACCGATCCAAAATATAACTTGGGAGTTATTATCTTGATACAGCTCTGGCTTAGTCTTGGAGTAGGTTTTCTTTCTTTTATTGCAGGATTTCAGTCCATCGACCCTTCTATTTATGAGTCTGGGGCAATCGATGGTATCAGCAATCGGTTTCAAGAATTTTATTATCTTACCCTGCCATGTATGCGACCGCAATTGATGTTTGGGGCGGTTATGCAGATTACGGCCTCATTTTCGGTTTCAGCGGTGCCGATTGCATTGACCGGTTTTCCTAGTACGAATAATTCAACCACCACGGTTATCACTCACATCTTGGATATTAGCACACTCAGGATGGAGATGGGATATGCCTGCGCCATTGCAACAATGTTGTTTGTGGTGATGCTGATAACTCGAAACCTCATTTCTTTGGTGATCCGTAGTGATTAATGAGGTAATCGAGAAACGACGATATTTCAAGAGAAAGGCAGAGTGAGCTTTGTGGCGGCATTAAGTGCAAAGAAAATAAGCCGTTCTACTGCGGGAACGGTGGCAATTATCCTGTTTCTTTCTGTGCTGGGAATATTTATGATAATTCCATTTGTTTATGCAATTCTGCAGTCTTTAAAGCCGATTGAGGAAAT
>CAUHFD010000053.1 GCA_959605275.1 uncultured Eubacteriales bacterium
AACAGAGCCATTCGTCTGAGTCAGGTGCATCCTTAACGAATACATCATAAGCCATTGCCAATCCCGTCGTAGAACGAAACAATACTGCATCAATCCTGACGCAACCGACCGTTAAGGATGCCGCCCGTTGCTCAACAAAATCATACGGCGGCTGTTTCTTGAGTCGGGCAATCTGCTTTTCTCCCATATATTTTTTGTAGGAATATCCCGCACCGAGCTTTCTTTTCAGCTCTTTTACTTGTTTCAAAGCCTGTCGCCTCCGTTATAAATGCATCTGAGCGGAAAAGTAAAAGGGATTGTTTTCATCCGGTTCATCCTGCGACAATTCTTCATCTTCATCATCCTCGCCGGCAATGTCAAACAGCGTTTGCTGCTGCCCCCGGTGAAACTGTTCCGCGTAATATTGCCTTGCGCTGTTCATCACCGCCGCATCCAGCACGTCGGTATCCATCCCGCAATCCTCATACCCCTCATGCACCGTTTGATAATAATAGGGGGACGGCAAGCCGAAATCCATTTTCGGATTCATAATATATACCATTCCGGTGACTTCTTCCCCATCCAGCCGCACCGAAATATCCTGTTTGAAATAGTGGGAGGGATATCCCTCATAGCGATCCAAGGAGACTTCGTCCCTCGGTTGGATTTTCCACACTGCCACCGGCACCGATGCATCTTCTTTCGGCATGATGGTAGCAAAGGCAGATGCCGGGGAACCTTTGAATTGCAATTCATATCCGTATACCGTGCCGATACCGTATAACTTTGCGGTCGGGCATCGATGCTTCATCTGTTTAAAATTGAGGTTGCTTCCGTAAGCAACATACAAGCGTTTGCTCATAATCATTGTTCCATCCTTTCTGAAATTTCACATTGTCATAGAAAAAACAGGAGCGGTTTGCTCCTGCTCAGTCGGTTCTTCTCTATCGTTCTGCGGTGTTTCCTGTTCTTCTGCCTGCTGTTCGGCAAGACGTTTGGCAGCCAGCCTCTCTTTTTGCGCCGCTGCCTGTGCCGGATCCCGCCACGCAATGTTTCCGTCAAGATTCTTCAGCAGATGCTGCCTGGCGGTTTTGAACTCATCTCCAATGAGTCCCAACCGCAGCAGCCATGTGCGGAAGGTGTATTTTTCATTCGGACTCTGTGTTTTTATTCGGGACGCTCCTTTTTGTATCAGTGCCTGATAACTGATGGCCAGACAAAGTTGGATATATGATTTGACCTCACCGGCATGGAGGGTGGAATTGAACAGTCGAAATTCTATCGTTCCTTTTGAAAACACGCTATGGAGATTGAGCGCATGATAGCGGCTGTCATCATAATGAAGATATCTGCCGCCCCGCCCGTTGTACCACATTTCTTCCACTTCCTGCATGGTAGTCGGGCGCTTTTGATTCATCTCATCAAGAAATCGTGTGTCTGCTTTCTGGCAGTAATGCTCCCGTTCCACATCCACCTGCAAGGCTTTGTAGAGCATATCCTCTTTCGAAGCCATGATGTTGACAATATTACGCAGTGTTTTCGGTGTGTGATTGGAGGCATCCACATGAACATGAATTCCACAGGAGTCGTTGACTTTCGCGCCTCCCGCACGCAGTTTACGTACCAATTCCTGTATGGTTTCAATATCCGCATACTGACAGATGGGGGATACAAATTCCACCGCGTACTGGCTTCCCGCCGCCCGGGTTCCCCTACCCTGACACCGAATAGACGAGTCACTCATCAGCTTCCATTGCCGGTTTCTGTCATCCCGAACCGTATAGGTGTCATATCCGCCGCCCACGTGAGTCGCTGTGGTATTAAAATATCCGGCAATAATCTGTGCCGCTGCTGCCCTTGTCAAACCGGTCATCTCTATTTCAATCCCGAAATTCTGATTTCTCAATCGGCATCACCGTCCGCAACAGGGGCAGCGCCCACAGCAGAAGAAACAGATTGTGTCCTTTCCGGCTTCGCTGCCGGCTGGCTGTCCGCGCTCATTTCAAGAAATTCCCGCACATTAGCCGGAACATATTTCCCATAGAGCGCATCGGCGGCTTTACTCATTTCATCCTCAAAAGACAGCCCTTTCTGTTCCATATACAGCTTGGCGGCGAACAGTTTTTGATCTTCAAATGAAACATTTACAATGGTTTTTTTCAAACTTTTTCACCTCGACTTTACATAGAAAGATCAGGCTCAGACGGATCATTCCAAGCCTGTTCCTCTTTCAGCGATGCCGCGATATCATCGGTAAGATTTCCGTAATATTCCTGCGGCCGTTCCATATCATAAACGGCATATGCATTCTTCAGATCGTTTTCCACATCACGAAGCCCCTCCTGGG
Organism: uncultured Eubacteriales bacterium; assembly: GCA_959605275.1. Taxonomy (GTDB): domain Bacteria; phylum Bacillota; class Clostridia; order Oscillospirales; family Ruminococcaceae; genus HGM13222. Next base: position 2,327 of record CAUHFD010000053.1, read on the forward strand.
AATGCCCCGCCTTAAAATACTTCCACTCATGATCCTGCGTAAAAATATATACATATGCCGTCCAGTTGTTCGGATCATCCAACTGTTCCAGGGTTAAATTTCTTGCAGCAACATTCCTATCCCCGCGGTCACGACCGTATGCTACTGTTACACCATCTTGGCGTTCCTTGTAATCAAAGCTGTGCGGACGGGACGGATCAGGATTAATATTTACACCCAGACAGGACAAATCACCCAGCCGAAGCAGCTCATCAAGCTTTTCCGGTGAATTGTAATGGTCTAACAGCATTGCACCGTTGTATGTCAAATAACCGTCGTTGTGACAATAAATGGTTCGGTATTTGTTGTCCCCGATCTGCTTTGCAATATAACTTCTTGTACTCATTGCTATTTATTCTCCTTTTTGTATATTTCTATTTACTTGTTGTCTTACGAATATTTTCCATCACCTTGGTAAAGTCCTCCGCAGAAAGTTGCGTTCCGAAGGCTGTATTGACAGCAGCGATGAGCTGCTCATCAGATTGATCTGCGGCAAAGCAGCCTATCAGCTTATCGATAAAGCCATCCTCTGCGGCATGGTCAGAGAGTGCAAGCACATAGAGAACCTGCGCTTCCTTTACCCTGCCGGTAAAGCTTGCGGCGTTCATCTTTTCCTCAATGCCGAGCATAGTATCCTCCACAAGTTGCAGCTTTGCCTGTTCCTCGGTGGAGAGATTTTCGACCACCATTTGCTGCAATCTGTCGGTATCAATACGGATCTCTCCGTTGAAAACAGAAACCACCGCTGCAATCGGCATAATAATGAGAACGATAACTCCAAGCACAATGCCGCCGACTGTTTTCAGCACCTTCGGATTGGTCAGCGATGACACGGCAATCTTTTTCAGAGCAGCGCCGACTGTAGCGGACATCAGCGCCCGCCTGCCTTTCCAAACAATGCAGCCTTGTAGTCGGGTGCGATCACTTGAAGAAGATATCGTTCGTTGCCGCAACGATACAAGCAAGTGCCTCTTTCAGGATATTTGATCAGCTCAAACTCGCTCGGCTCCACTTGCAGGGCATCCATATATTCCTTCGGATTGATCTGTCCCGCGTTGAAGAGAAACTGATGTGTCGGGATGCTGAACAGTGGTTTTGTGAACTCACGGATAGAGGGTATCAAAAAATCCTCGATATTCTGACTTGCCAGAATAATCGAGGATTCCTTCTTGCGCACACGCTTCATGCAGTTGCGAATATATTCAATTGCGGTCATATTCGTCAGGAATAAATACACCTCATCAACGCTCGCGGCGGTGTTTCCTTTCCCGAGAAGCTGATTGCTCATAAAGGAGAGAATATTGAACAGCATCGCGTCTTTGAGCCGTTTGTTGGTATCCAGCAGTCCTTTTACGCCGAACACAAGGAATTCGTTGTCCGTGATATTACTGTAACCGTTAAAGTATTTGCTCTCCGCACCCACGCACATGGAGTGGATGCCAAGGCACACCTCCTGGAGTGTTTCCTCTGTATAGAGGTATTTCCGTTGCTTATCATAGCCGTAGAATTCTTCCTCGCACAGCTTATAGAAATCCTCCATAATTGGATAATCGGTTGCCTTCAGCTTGCTGTAGTCGGTGCTGTCGGTAATCCCAAATCGAGCGTAGAGTTTAGAAAGCAGGATTTCAATGGTGTCAATCTGACTGTCGCTGAAATCCTTATATGCTCTGAAAAAGTCTTTGAGATAGGCAATGTGCTGCGACAGCCGAGTTGCCTTTCTAAAAGTAATAGGTGTACTGGGATCAATATCAACCTCATCCCCATTTGACCATGCCTTCGGCTCTAACGGATTGATCATATATTTACCGGACATGAAATCGATATAGCAACCGCCGAGGGCGGAGCATATTTCCTCGTATTCGTTTTCGGTATCCAAACAGATAATACTTTTGCCGGCCTCGCGGATATTAGTGAGAATCAGCTTTAACAGATAGCTTTTGCCCTGACCGGAGTTGCCGAGAATAAGGATATTGCTTGTAGTTTTGTCCTCGGCGCGGCGATCGAAGTCCACAAGAATATTTGTTCCGAACTTATCTCGACCGATATATATTCCATTGGGATCGGTCTTGCCGGAGAAGTTGAAGGGATAGAGATTTGCCACCGAGTTAACCGGCAATACCCGTTCATACTGCGTTCCGAATTGATTGGCGCCCACGGGCAGAACTGACAAAAAGCCTTCTTTTTGCCGCAACATCAACCGGTCTACCGAAATTTTGGAACGTGCCAGTTCCATCGCGATCTCACTCTGCAATTCCTTAAGCCCTTCCATGCTCCTTGCTTTCAGCTCAATGAACACCGAGCAGTGGAGCAACAAGCCCTGTTCTCTTTTTTGATTTGCAACCAACCGCATTAAATCCTGTAAATTGCTCTCGGCTTCAATTGCTTCGGTTACATCATTTCCACCGGATTTGAGTTTGTTTTTTCGGGCGGCATTCTGAATAATCTTCCGCTGTTCCATGCTGTCTACCAACCGATGATAAATGCGCAATGTGACTCCGCTTTTATCTGCAAGCCGGGAAAGAATAGCTTGTTCCTCGGTCGAAGGCGGATATTCTCTGATCGCCCACACACAGCGATAGCTGTCGCCTAAGATATATCGGTCGGACAGAAATTTGACCGTGCCGGGCAGGATCATGTCAAAGAAATCCTTTGTGCGGATTTCTTCCATCTGTTCCGGCGTAAATGTTTTTGGTTTGCGTTTTAGCATTTTTCCTCCTTCTGCCGTTTCGTGAAGACAGAAGGAGGGCATATAAAAATCAGCCGTTCTGCATTCACAAAACGACTGATTTTTTGTTGATTCTTATTGTTGCATACTTATTCCGTGCGTATAATCCTCCGCGATGTCTTCCACTACATCGTCCTCCGCGAAGTCCTCTTGAACATGAGTATACGCCATCGCAAGCTGCTGCAAATTACTGATACGGCGCTCTACTCCTGTGGTGATCGCACGAATACGGTTTGCATCGATATAGTCGGCGGCATCCTTGCAGGACAGCACCTTTGTGATCAGCTCCTTCACATCTGAGAGCGCGTCGAAGTTTATCCAATCAAAGGAGGAAACCAGTTTTAATTGCTCTTTGTGGTGATTTTTGAAAGGCTTACACTGAACCTCTTTCTCCGAGCGCATCTGTGCCGGCATTTTGTCGTAGCCGAGCGAGGAGCCGCTGTCGTAGATCGGCGCCATACCAAGCCATTCGAGCGTTTCGGCATTCCGAATCGCACCGAAGTTGTTCAAATGCCGGTCTTCGTTGGCAATGATATAATCCAACACGATCATTCGATCGAGAAACGGAACGATATCCTGGATGCCGAGCGCTTCACAACAGTTTACGAGATGCCGGTAACGCGAAGTGTTGTTATCCTGCTTCTGAAACTGCAGGATACGCCATGCGGGTATAAGCTCGGTGTTTTCATTTATGAAATCCTCGCATATCGAGTACGGCGCGCCCTTGTTCCAGATGACGGTATACGGCACATGGGAGATGCCGAGCCGCTGCATAATTCCGGTGGCGATCACCTCGTTGAAAGGCTGCTGACGAAACGGATTACTGCCGCCCTTGATGAGACAGCGTTTGCCGTCGATGATCTTCCATCGTTTTTTCAGATTGCCGTCCGAGGTGTTGTCGGGAGAACTGAAATTGAGACCGTCCTTCTTTTTGTTCTCTCCGAACAGGACATCTCCGACATCTTCCGAAAAGTCGTTGTCAAAGAAGTTGATGTCCTCCCAGCGAAGCTCTGATCCTTCGGGACGGATCCAATATTGATCCGACAGGCTAAGCCCGTAACATCTGACAAGCAGCATTTTCGTACTGGATATCTGAAGCGCTTCCAATGCCTCGTGGACACCGGAACGGCTTGCCGGGATAGAGCGTTCCGTCCACCAATCGTTAAAGGCAGTACGGTCTGCCACACCACGGCGTATCGGAATGCCCACAGGGAGATGCTCCGGTGCGTAAATCTCTCCGATTCTCTGTATAAAGCCGGTGGCGTCATCCAGTTCGATTTCCGCCACAGCGATCTTTTTGTGCATAAAGGTGCATTTCATGTTCGTCACCTCATTTCGCTTCTTTTCTTTTGTATCGGTTTTGGTAGTTGCTTTTAAACGGCGAAGCTGCTCCTGCAGCTTCTTTCGTGCTTTAAGCCGTCTTGCCAGCGGTTCCAGTTCATCGTCACGCAGATACTTGCTCTGCTTGACGCCCTTTTCCGACCACTGATGATAATAATATACCTTGCCGGCGATTGTCTTTTTTGAAATATATCCCTTCGGCAGCTTGCCTATTTCCTTGGTAAGCGCCGCTATGCTTTCCAAAAGCACTTGGTTTTCCATGATTACCACCTTCGCTTTCAGATATATTATACCCCAAATTAACCTCTATTGTCAATGCAGAGCATGGTATTACAAAAAAGTATTCATATCATTCTTTCACGGCGCCGACAGCAGAAGGAATACAGCCGTAAGGCTAATCCTCCGTTTTCTCCTCATCCTCTACCCCACAAAACTGTTCTCCGTCAATATCCGGCATCTGCTCACCGTTCATACTCGCCTCAAAATACAGGGCAAGAAAGCGTTTGATGTCCGCTTTCCTCATGCGCCGCACCTCAAACCCCTGCTCGGAGATTACTTTTTCGATTCGGTTAGCAGCATCGAAGCTCTGCTTGTCTTTTTGGTTTTTCAGTCGTGCGATAAACATAAACTGCCTTGCTGTTGCCATCTCCATTTGAATGTTATCCAGAAAGACAATGTCCTTTTTGATGATTTTCCGTACCTTCGGATTTTGCTCGGCTGTCAACCGTTCAGTGAGATATGCCTTGTTATCGTCAAAACATTCCGAGGAGTCGGTGCAGGTGATTTCAAGGTCGGGGATAGCGGAAAGCACCATCATCAGATGGTGGATTTTGATTTCTATATTTGTGCGGGACAGCACCGAGATATTGGTCGGCGCAACAAGATAGAACAGAAGCTCGCCCTTGTTGGTCATAAGGCCGTATCTTGTGAAGGTCTTGATGCCGATCAGATCCTGTACCGAGCGTCCCTTTTTCTTTTTCTGTTGGTTTTCTTTCGTCACGGATCGCGCTTTGCTTATTTTCAAGCGTTTTCACCTCCAAAAAATTAAGGCACCGCATTTTCTGCGATGCCCTTGCGTTTGTATATGTGTTTTACATGGTTTGTACCGGGGAGTCAGAAGGTTTTTCGGTTTCTTCTTCATTCTCGCTACCTGCGGACATTTTCTCTGCGGCGCGGCGAAGTATCTCATCAAGATTGTCTTCTGACAGAACGCCGGGGTAGTCTGCTTCAAAGGATTGTATCGTCACCTTGTTTTCCCCTTCACTTTTTTTGATTTTCTCAAATGCCTCGCCGTAGTTTTCTTTATCCATTGTCTGTTCTATAAAATCAACGGAAGACCGCGGCAAAGCCGACCAATCGCCGTACAGATCTGTTACAGCCTTTTTGATTTTATCTAGTGTCAGCGGCGTTCCGTTATCCTGATGTGCTTTCAGTATTCCAATCACATCCGACAGGTCGTTTTTATACTTTCTGCCCGCCATCAGCTTCATGGCTACCATATATTCTGCTGTTACGGTGCGCACTTCAAGAAGATTGGAAAAGGTTTTGTAATACACCGAATGTTCCGCCAATTTAGGTGAATATGATCTGGTTTTCATAAAATCCGTGTTCAGCCATCCATTTGGCAGTTCATATTTATCTCCCACCTGATTGATTGCCTGCTTCATTGCCGAGGAGGCTATGATAATGGCGTCCATATCGTAGGTTGTATCACGGAAGCCATAGTTGATCAACACCGAAGCGCCACCTATGAGAATGATTTCGGCAGGCATTGCTTTTCCGTTCAGCTTGCGAAATGCTTTGGCAAGCTCTCGCAGATAAAGATCGAGGTTTTCTTTATGAAAGGCGGTTTCGTTAAATGACATAGCGCACCTCGTTCTCGGCAATATTAAATCTTCTGAATTCGGGGATCGCATTATCGAGGCTTTCGGTTATCACGGTATCGTCATCCATAACCTTTGCCATGGCGATCACGCTTTGCGGATAGATGGGCTTAACGAGCTTTTGTTTTCGCATATCGCTGTAAGCACTGCACAGCGGCAGATCGTTTTCCCGGCTGAGATAATCCACCATTGCCAGCAGATAGAACGCCTGCGGATACTGCTTTTGGTTATAATAGCTTCGTATTTCATCAGATTTTAAGGTTTCCACAATAAACGGGATGTCGCCGCAGTCCTTTACCCGGTGGCACACATTGCTTTTGAAAAGCTCGAAGGGTATTGTTTTCGGCACAGTATCAACTCCTTTCACAGCGTCGACAATCAAGTCCTCAATCGTTACATCGAGAACCTGCGCCAGCTTATACAGCGTTTCGGCCGAGCATTTTTCAATCTTCGCCTGTCCGCTGCAAATGTTATTCAGTGTGGCATGAGGGACTCCGCTGAGTACGGCGAGGCGGTATTTCGTCATGCCTTTTTCTTTGAGAATTTCATTGATGTTCATCTTCGATGCCGCCTCTCCACAAGTATTTCTGCCTAAGATACTCTGCGTGTTCGGGAGTGATTGCCCCATCGTTGATCTCAGCGATATTGATGCTGCCGTAGAGCTCTCCCCACAGGCAGTCAAGCAAAGGTGAGCCGTTTTTCAGCCCATTCTTGTAGGCATCGAGGTCCTGCTGCAAATATTCCGGCAGCCCGTATTCGTATGAGTGTTCTCTATCCTTTAGTGTGTTCTGCATTTGCATCACCTATACATATTATATCGGTCAGCCGAAATATTGTCAAGCGGTAAACCCAAAAGTCACAAAAGTTCTCGATTATTGCCATTCATAATACTGCTGTGTGGAAACAAAGTACCGCACAGCATATTTGATAAAATCGAGGACTGTGGTATCATCCATGCGAATAGTGAGAAAGCCGAAGCATAGGGTTGCCGCAGCCGGAACAAAAAACTTTAGCTGTACCAGCATAACGATGGACAGCAAGGCGGCAATGCCCAGGATAGCAAAATCCTTGAGACTCCACAGCCATAGATTGGCGGTGGCTTTCAGGTTTTGCGGATATAGATATGTGGTCATGATCAATTCACTCCTTTATAACAAAACAGGACACCGCTTTTTGCAGTGTCCCGTTCTGTATTTCTCTTTCATTACAGCATCATGTTCATCGTTTGATCTTCGTCCATATTCTCGGTAAGGTCTTCGGATAAGATAAGCTGCTGTACAATCTGCTGCCCGTTTAAAATAAACACCTTTATGAAATCCTGATCCACCTCTATCGGAATCTCAGCAAAACATTCGTCTATCATTTTCTCTGTAATCACCGGCATAGACATTTTCCGATACATCTGCCGTGCGTTCACATTTTCGGAAAGAAACTCGCGGAAAAATCGGAGGAGACCGTCACCCTCCCGGCTGACTTTGGCAGGATAGCCTCTGGCAATCAATGCAATGTTGTTGTCATAGTTTGGTGCCATCGAAATGATCCTTCCGCTTTTAACATCGCGCAGGAAACCGAAGTTTTCGGTATGCCGATCCATATTATAGCAGATAGTATCAAGCCATATTAGCCGCAGATACTGTTCGGCCAGCGCGGGAGAAAGTGCATAAACGGTGTCAAAACAATCACTGTAATCTTCGTTATCTCCCATCAATGATGAAATCGGCTCAAAGTTCCAATCAGTGCCGTCCGTAAAATTCTTGGAACGGATATATTCTCCGTCCATTTCATAGTGAGCCATATCCAGTCCGAGCTTTTCACCAAGTTTACAGATAAACAGTTCGGAGAAATATTCGTTTTTTGTTCCGCTTTTATAGATCCACCATGTTCCGTCAATCAACCGCCAGCACTTTTCAAAGCTTCCGGTGTTTGTCAGCTCCGGCGTCCGGGACGGCTTGTGAGAAAATCCGTTTGGATCGCCGAACAGTGCAAGGTTGTCAAAATAATTTTCCTTAAAGCGAATCTCTTCATAACAGGCGTTGGAGCCCTCCGGCTTAAACCAATACCGGTCTGTTACCGTTGCTGCATTCACTGCCAGCGCCGTCTGCGCATTATCCGCAGTATGAAGGCGCAAAGCACGTTTCAGAAGCCTTGAATTCGTTCTGTGCGTATCGATAGCGCGAGAGGCAAGCCAGCCTTCCATATATTTTGTCCGTTTCAGATAAAGCGGAATAAGGGCTTCATCATAATCTATCATCTCACCGTTTTTTACGGTTGCGATTACCCGGTCTTCAGACATCAGCGTTCCGGTAATGTTTTGCATATTTCTCGCCACCTTTCGGTTGAGATTTTGCTCCCGCAAGCCTTCGGTGGTTTCTTTTAACGCCTTTAATTCATCCTGCAATTGTTTTTTCTTTTCCATCTGTGCCGATATCCCGTCAAATTCCGCCGCCTTGATATACTTGCTTTTCAGTTTTCCGTTCTCAAGCCATTGCAGATAAAACCGTTCTTTTGCGTTTATCATCTTTTTGGAGATATATCCGTTTGGTAGTCTTGCGAGTTCTTCTTCAATTTCTCGGATACGTCCAACCACATCTACCACTCCGATTCCTCTTTTCCATCGCTTAATGACATATTTACAGTATAACCTATATTTAATCAATTATCAATAGGTTATAGCGGTCTCAGAAAAAAGTTTTCCGTTATTTCATCGCTCCTGCAACGGATCGCGTCAGATTCACTGCCGTTGTCGTCGCATGGACAACGCTCATCATATTAACTCTGACACTCGAATCCAGCCCGAATTGCTGTGCGATCCGTGGTACTTCATTTGCGGCAAGCATAATCCCTAACCCCAAAAGCATATTGCCGGGGAAGGTCAGCAAACCGAGATACAACAGTGTGGTCTGCATAAATGCCGTTAAGCAGATGGCTACCACCTGCTTGCACCATTGGCTAAATCCGTCGGTGTATCCACGGGGAACAGAAAACATATATAGCGCGCCCACCGCCATCTGAATGAGCAGAATACCGCCGCGTTTGATGTTGGCAAAAAACACCTTTACCACGCAGTATGCAAAGGCAATCATGGCAAGCAGATTAAAGAGCGTTATTTTGATGTTTCCTGTTACCGCGAATGCTCCTGCTAACGCAGAACTGCTTTGTCCCGAAAGATCAACTGACTGTTCTCCGGCAACAAGTGCGGACAAATCATGAGAAAAGGTGTTTTGCAGACTGATGCAAAACTTGTACAGTTCTATGGGAAGTATACCGATCAAAGAGCAGGCAAAAAATCCTTTCAAAACATTAATTGCCGTTGTCTTTATACTCGCCCTGCCGTTTTGGTATTCGATAGCCACATCAAAAATGGCTACTACAACACCGACAACAAACAATGCCCATCCGAACAAAGTGAAGAGCCGAATGGTAGCTTGCACCCAGTCAAGCTCAAAGATGTCCGCGCCCATATTGCCCATCATGGCAAAGAAATCGGCAACTGCACCATATATTGTTTCATAAAGCCACCCCAGCATCGCATCCCATATGGCATTAGACACCTGTTTCCCCAGTCCTTCAAAGATACCGCCGATCGCGTCACTCATTCCCGAAAAAATATTCCCTAACCACTCAAACACCACTTCTCACCTCTTTTTTACATCGACATCCTGAAATCTTCTGCTTGAGTTTTTTCTGCAAACGAATAGTCATGAGGGAACAGGTATTCCGGTATCTCTTTTCTAAGCTGTTGGAATCGGGTCAACAACTCCTCACCCTGTTTGATGCCGCAAGCGAACCTGCCTCCGCCATCCTCATTGACAGAACAAAGCCACCGTCCATCCAGACAAACAGACAGTTCTCCATCATTATTGATTTCCTGCACATCATAACCTTCCGACTCGGCAAGTTCCGCCGCTGCCGTAAAAAAGCGGCTCATGCCTCGCTCGGTCAATTCCGATACCGGCGGCAGCTGCACGTCTTCTCTCCAAATGGTATACCGAACCTCCGGTTCTTCTTTTTCGTTAGAGAGCGCGCCTGCACAGACAAGAGACATTTCTTCTTCAGTGGCATCCCTTGCTTCGCTGCCGTTACCGTATGTGCAATAAGTCACTGAAACCTCAATTTCATCCAGAGAGATATTGTCAATAAAGTGTTTTCGGATATATTTATCGCATAAAAGGCATTCTTTGGAAATATGTCCATTGCGTTCCATAAAGCCGCTCCATTCGCTATTTTTATATATATCCATTCTTGTATGACGAATACTCATACCATCTGCCGGGATATATGGATCCATTGCTTCCGGATTAAAAGGATCATATTTTTCCAGATACTCTATTGGATTCAGGGGTGCCAATCTATTCTCTGTGGTTTGTTCTGCAACAAATTGTGCTTTCAGCGTCCTCATTTGCTGAATCAATTCTTCCGCATTCGGAACTTTTGACTCAAATTCCTGTTGCAACTTCTCGGGACAAAAACCGAAAACAAAGGTCTGAACCGATCTGCCCAGTGCTTTTTCTACAGCCTCATGGAAGATACGGAATTCGGGGACACATAGACTTTCTTCGTAAAGCTGCAAAGCGGTAATTTCTTCAGGACTGCGGTCTTTATACCAACCACTGTCCGAAAACTCAGCAGCTATTTTATCTGTCATAACTCCATCCCCATCCCTTCATAGACAGATTCACTATCCTCTACAGAAGTGATGTTTACGTATTCGCCGATCATATTCAGTGCCTCGGAATAACTGCCTGCTGTTTCTTGAATACGGCTGCACATCTCAGTTGCCTGCTCAGACAGACCGTTTTTCCGCAAGGTTCGGGATGCAATGCCCATAAGGTTAAAGATATTACCATCTTGACCGATAAGAGGGCAATCGGGCTTTGGTCGTTCTTGCTCCTGCTGTTTTTCAGAAGCAAATCCTCCCAGACGATTATCCACATAATCAGAAAGCCACATGCCTCCAAACGTTTCATGAGATTGAAGTCTCCATATTGCCAGCTTTGCTATGTTCAGTTTTACAGTTTCATCAAAGGGAAAAATAAGGTTTGTAACTCCGTTATATTGAAAAACATAAATGTTTTCGAATTTTGTACTGTCGAGGAGCAAACCTTCATCAGTGAAAATATCATTAATGCTCTGCTGCCATTCTTTTAAATCACCGTCACAGCCTTGCAGCACAAGTCCTTCATACCCTTTCATTCGACGAAGTTCTTCCGTTGTAACCTGTTTCATACTCATAGTCGCATTTCTCCCATCTGCTGTTCGTTTTCCATTCCCATGTTTTGGCTCCGGTACATACTCACATAGCTGAGTATTTTATCCGCCATCTCCACTTTTTGTGATGCGGTTACCGGAATGTACCAATCCGGCTTATCGTTACATACCCATATATGCGGGTTTACAGCGGATAAAGCACCTCTGTTTTGCTGACCGATAATATCCGAAAACTTGAATATCTCGGTATCAACTGCGCCTTCAGTTCGGTTAATTATCGTCGCCTTTATTGCATCATACTGCCCGGCAATCAAAGTTGAAACAAACTGCAATTTAATACGCAACTCATCGTCCAATTTTCCAAGCAACGTTTTTCCGCAGATCTTTACGTCTTTTATGATATCCGTATCGTCAAACATCATTTTTAGTTCATGCTCAAATAAATTCATAAAAGCCTCTCCTTTACAGAATCGACCAGATATATAACGGGGCGGTCAAGGTGAAAA
>CAUHFD010000054.1 GCA_959605275.1 uncultured Eubacteriales bacterium
AAGTTGATTCCCTGGATATTTGATGCATTTACACCGCAAAAAGTAGCATTAAGCATATTCATTGCCAGCGGATACAGTTGTGTATATGTAGTACTCTTGGAAATATCATTCATAAACATTACATATTCCTGCGTTCCGGCGGATTTTCCTGCGCCGCCTAAAGCGACAAAATACATATCCCCTTCTTCTTTGTTCCTCAACCAGTCACATGCATTGTTCAGAATATTGTTTAGATTGCTGTTCCATTCGGAAGAGATCGACTGCGTTTGCTGATTTGATTTTCTGGAGGAAGTTTGACGGGAAACGACAGTATTGTTGCCTGAGGATACCACGATTTCGCTGGAGGTTTCGACAACCGCGCTTTCGGGGTAAGAATCAAGGGAAGAATCTATGTTACTGTCGGGATCAGTATTTGTGGAAAGCATACTGGATAGGATTTCACTGCTATTGGCATTTCCTGATGACGTTTGTGAAGATATGGCTGAGGTCGGATTACTTGTTGTGCTTTGTACAGATACAATATCTGAAGCTGTACTAGGCTCTGCAAAAACCGGTGCAGTTCCCAACAACGCTATGATTAATAAAACTGCAACACTTTTTCTGCCTCTTTGCGGGATCATCTTTAAGAACCATTCCTTTCACCTAATCGAGGGATCACGTTTCACAACTTGCTGCCAATATGTTATTTATCTGAAAATATACTTCTACTATTAAATTATAGTATAAAAGATTCAAATAGTCTAGTTGTTTTTATATAAAAAGTATGAAAAATATTTTGTTATATATTGCCAGATTTGGATTTTCCGTTATTTTCTTGGTTTGGATGTACCTTTTCCTCCTTTTTATAGTAATGACAGCCGCATACAGCGGTACTGCTTATTTCCGGAATAAAATTTAAATTGCAATATCCGTCCTTTTGATAAATGCAATCTGTGTTGCAAGAAATCATATTCATCACATAAATTCCTTTCAATCTGACAGTTTTAATTTTAGATAACAGATAAAACGCGTTTCATTTCCTTTCGAAGTTACGCCGTTGCCATGAGTAAGCAGAACAAGAACCATAAATTTATTTTGTAATGAATATGAGGGAATATTCATAGAATATGATTTATTTTTGCTTTGCCGGAACAAGGAGTTACGTTTTCCGGGCGGCAGCCGGTTGGTGAATGACATTTTATTGTGTGTTGGATCAGCCACAGAAAGATTATTAGAAATCTATTCTATTTTTTCTCAAAAGACTATCATAAAAAAGAAATTTCAAGCAACAATAAAACAAGGAAATGAAAAAAATAAATGGGAAAAACGAAAATATCTGCCTATATGGTTTTATAAAAGAATTGCTTCGGATTTAGCCTGTCAAATTTTGATTTGTTCAGCAGACATTTATAAAAATTGCAGTGATTTTCCCGTATTAATGCGAAAGGCGTGATGCTGATATGAAAAAATATATTACCTTATCGCTGATCACAGCAGTTTTATTGATAATCAGTGCATTTGTTCCGTCGTGGATTGCCGATTCCCGCGTGGAGGTGACGCTTACTACGGTAAAGGCGGATGAGTATACAGAATCTGTCATTGCAAACGGAAGCATTGAATATGACCGTAAGAAAGAAGTGTATAGCGATCTGCCTGTGATACCCGAACAAGTACTTGTGGAGATAGGCGATCATGTTGAAGTAGGCGACCTGCTTGCAACGGTGAATGTCGAAGACACCTGTGCAGCCGCAATCAATATCCTGAATCTGGGAAACAGCAATATTCCTGCTGAGGTGGTAAGCGCATTGTCCGGCTATGACACCGAGGTGTCAAAACTGGTGGACATGATACCGGATAAAATCATAGCTAATGCCAGCGGAACGGTTACCGAATTGACCATGGTAAAAGGAGCGATCGCCATGCCGACTTCTTCTTTGGCAGTGATTTCCGAATCGGATCAATTACAGGCAAAACTTGCGGTTAATGAGGCATCTGTTTCAAAGGTAAAAACCGGGCAAAAAGTTACCATTAGCGGTACGGGATTTAAAAATCGATCTTATACCGGTGTTGTAAAGAAAGTATATCCCACTGCGCGTAAACAATACGTGGGCACGACGCAGGAAACGGTAGTAGATGTTATTGTTGATTTTGATCGGCTTGACGATCAAATCAAATCGGGTTTTTCGGTAAAAGCCGTGATAGAAACTGCCCCGAAAAAAGAGTTTTATACGCTTCCATATGAATGTATCGAACAGGATGAAAAAGGGGAATATGTATATATTTATCAGTATGGCAAGGCGTGGAAAAAATACATTGAAACGGGAATAGAAAAAACGGATACGGTTGAAATTAAGTCCGGGATTGAATGGGATGATCGGGTGATTACCAATGCTTCTAAGGTGGAACATAATATGTTTGTAAAGGTAATCGGTCAGGAATAGTGCTATCCACTAGTTTTATAAAAGGAGGACGTGCCGCAAATTGCGTCGCAGATCCATTATGTACAATTGTATTAAAAACGGCTTGAAAAATATTTTCAGAAAAAAATTGAGATCTTTACTGACCATTTCGGGTGTTATGATCGGTGTTATTTCGGTTATTATTATATCATCTATCGGAGATATCGGAAAGCATACCATTAACCAAGAGCTAGACAGCCTCGGAATGAACGGATTATCTATCGGAACCGACAAATCGGTTACCGGAAAGGATTTGGCTGTAAAAGAATTGGAACTGCTACAGTCCCAAAGTCTGGTGTATGATGCGACACCGCTTATCATGCAATACAGCGGTGTTAAAATCAAAGGGGAAACCGGTAAGTGTTTGATATGGGGAATCAGCAACAGCGCTAAGAAAATCATTTCTCTGAATGTAAAATATGGGCGGCTGATTAATGAAAGTGACTTAAACAGCATGTCAAATGTTTGTGTGGTAGATGAATCAATGGCACAGCAATCCTATCAGCGGGGAAATATTGTCGGAAAAACAATATCGTTGTTGTTGGACGGCGGTTATCAGGAATTTGAGGTGGTTGGTGTAGTGGAAACCGGAGGAAATGTCCTGCAGAGTTTATTGGGGGAATATGTGCCCACTTTTCTTTATTTGCCATATACGACAATGCAGAACATGACCGGCAGAACCGGATTTGACCAGATTGCGGTGAAATTAAAAAGCGATGTTGATCCGCAAACCGCTGCCGAGCAGTTAACGGATGTTTTGGAAAATAGCAATAAAATACCGAATTCTATTAAAGTAGAAAATCTGAGCAGTCATAAAGATCAGCTAAACAGCGTTTTGGATACCGTATCCTTTATTTTGTCGGTCATCGGCGGAATTTCTATGATTGTGGCAGGACTGTCAATTATGACCGTGATGCTGGTTTCGGTCAATGAACGAACACGGGAGATTGGGATAAAAAAATCAATTGGAGCCAGTAAGGGAACGATTTTGTTGGAGTTTTTGGTGGAGTCTTTTTTCATCACGGCAATCGGCAGCTTGGGAGGCGCTGCGATTGGTGTAGGAACGGTAGTTGCCGGCAGTCTGGCATTGGGGATCGAGGTCATGATCAACTTGCCTCTGATTTTGTTTTGCATCGGATTTGCCATGGCAGTTGGAATTATATTCGGCATTTATCCTGCTTTTAAAGCTGCAAACCTGAAACCTGTGGACGCACTTCGAGCCGATTAATAATCAGTAACCGGGTGATATCTTTCTGATTTGGATCATATATATATAAATAGTAAGGTCTGAAAGAAAGGAATGATATAAATGGCTTGCAGAATAGCGGACATGCGTCATAAAGAGGTAATCAATGTAAAAGACGGCGTAAAAATCGGATATGTAGACGACGTGGAATTTGATACGGTGAGCGCCGAGCTGACGGCATTGGTGGTTTATGGAAAATCAAGATTCTTCGGGTTGTTCGGCAGAGAGGAAGATATTGTGATAACCTGGCAGGATATTGAGGTGATTGGAGAAGATACGGTTTTGGTGTCTTTTGATGCGATCCGTACAAGGCCAAGCAAAAAGGTGGGCTTCTTTTCCAAGTTGTTTGATTAGCGATACGGATGATTCTTGCTGTACTGAGATTTATCTGAAAATGAAAAGGAGCCGCCGCAATTTTATGTTGCGGCGGCTCCTTTTTGACAGCGCGTGAATCGTGACGTAGTATCGGATAAAAGTTGCTTCCAATTAATCTGGCTTATTCTGATTTTTGGGCGGAACAGAGCTGTGTATAATAATTGTTTTGTTTTTTTCTTTGCTGACACTGTTGTTGTAATCGGGAGTACCGTTTTTTTGGTTTGCCCAACGGCGGATTAATTCATAAATAACAGAGGTGGTGGGAATTGCCAGAAGCATTCCCAGAATACCGAATAAGCTACCGCTGACAATTACTGCCGACAGTACCCAGATAGCAGGCAGACCGACTGAATTGCCGACTACCTTCGGATAAATAATATTGGATTCTAATTGTTGTAACACGATAATGAAAACAATAAACCAAATCGCACGGATAGGATTGTCAAGGAATAAAATAAATGCGCAGGGGATCGCCCCTATGATGGGACCGACAAACGGAATCAAATTAAATAAAGCAGTAATCGTACTGATTAAAACTGCATATTTAAATCCGAAAACAGTCATACCGATAAAGCATAAAATACCCAGAATGAGTGCTTCGGTTAATTGCCCACTGATAAAAGAAGAAAAAGTGGTGGAAATCATGCCGAGTAATTCAACCGTACGGTCGTAGTATTTCTTTTTTAATCCGGCTTTTAAAATGCGTTTTCCGTGATTTACCAGCTTTTTCTTTTGCGAAAGAGCATAGATGGAAATCACAATACCGACAATGCTGTCGGTCACTGTGCCGATAATACCGGAGGAAATATTTACAATGTTGGTAAAAAGATCCGTCAAGATAGTAGGGAGATTTTTGGCGAAATCTAATAGCTTTTGTTCAATGCCGAATTCTTCCCACCAATTATGTCCGCCGAAATTGAGCGCTTTTACTGTGAAATTTTTAATGTTGTCATAGTATTCGTTTAAATTGGATACAAATAAATTAACGCTGTTTCCGAGCTGCGGGATGATGAAAATGATAATACCGGCGATGATGCCCAAAGCAAGCAGATATAAAATAATCAGTGAAATAATATCATTAACTCTGGGATTTATTTTCGGAATCATCCAGGCGAGTATTTTTTTAATCCGTTCATATGGACGATTGAGTATAAATGCAATTGTGGCACCGATAATGATTGGGCGGAGCGCACGCAGTACAATTGCCAGATAACCGGCAATGTCCTTATAATTCCATAATGCGAAAGCAATCAATAAGGTGGCTGCTGCGCAGAAAAAATAGGTTTTTAAGAATTTTTTATCCATATTTGTTCCGATGAACGATGTCGTTCAAAATCCTTTCCTGTTAATATAAGACAGATATAGCATAAGTACAATAAAACAAAACAGTATGGCAAATATCATGTTTACAATTGATTTATTTTTGCACGAGGGTCAAGAACAAAAACAAGATTTTATAAGGAATGGTGATTCGCATGAAAAAGTCCGTTATGAATCTGTTAAAAGGTGTAGCAATCGGTTCGTCCATGCTGATTCCCGGTGTCAGCGGGGGAACGATGGCAATTATTCTAGGTGTTTATGATAAGATCGTCCATGCGGTCAGCAGCTTTTTAAAAAATAAAAAAGAGAACGCGTTGCTTCTGATTCAGATTGGACTGGGCGGAGTGATTGGTGCATGGCTGCTTGCCGGATGTTTGTCGAGTGTGGTAGCGGCGTACCGAAAGCCTATGATGTTTTTATTTTTGGGCGCGATTTTGGGAAGTATACCGTCATTGGTAAAAAAGACAGGAATAAAAAGACCAAAACCGATACACGCCGTGTATTTTTTGACCGGATTATCGATTGTGCTAGTTTTGTCTTTTTTGCCTGAGCGTTTGTTTCAATTTTCAAAAATGGGAGCATTCAGTTTTTTTATTCTGATGTTTGCCGGTATCATCATTGCGGTTGCTCTGGTGCTTCCGGGTATCAGCGCATCATATATGCTGGTGATGTTAGGAATTTATGACACCGTTTTGTATGCTATTGTCCATTTCAACTTTTTGTTTTTAGTTCCTTTGGCAATAGGTACAATATTGGGGGTATTATTGACTACCAGATTATTGGAACGAGCGATGGACCGACATGCAGGCGTAACTTATTTAACGATCATCGGATTTGTTGCGGGGTCTTTGCTGGAGGTTTTTCCGGGAATTCCCGCGGGGATAGAAATACTTGTGTGCGCTGTTACTCTGTTGATTGGTTTTTTTGTTATCTTTTTCCTTTCCGGCCTCAATGATTGATTGCTTTTTATTTTTCGCGCCTTTTTTCTTTGGCTTTTTGCGTACCGAAAAACCGAAAGTGCCTATTTTTTCGCCCAATTCAAAATATTCCCCATGTGCAAATGCCGCAAGTTTGCATCGATCCAGATGAAGCTTGCCCTGTGCGTCGATCAACGTTTCATCAACATGAACAGCGAGTATTTCAGCTAAAAACATATCATGAGAGCCAAGCGGAATGATTTGTGTTACCTTGCATTCCATACTCAGCGGGCATTCATCAATCATTGGAGCGGTGATTTCGGTGGAGGAAACCGGAGTGAGCTGCATTTCTTTGAATTTGTCAATCTGCGCGCCTGACCGTACACCGCAAAAATCTACTGCGCGGACCAAATCAGAAGTCGCTAAATTGATGACAAATTCGCCGGAATCCTTTATAATAGAATAGGAATACCGCGTAGGGCGAACCGAAATGTATGTTTTGGGCGGTATGGTGTTGATGATGCCGGTCCAGGCAACGGTCAGAACATTAGGTTGCTCCGGCGTTCCGCAGGAAACCATTACCGGAGGGAGCGGAGCAATCAGCGCACCGCCTTTCCATTTTGTTTTTTTCATAAAGGCTCCAATCTGTCGTGTGATGACAATATCGTTTAAAAGAGGATGAATAAAAATGCTTGAATTGTTAAAGGAATGCCGGCTGTGTCCCAGAAATTGCGGCGTTGACCGCAGTAAGGGACAGCGCGGCTTTTGCGGCGCAGGAGCGTCAGTCAGAGTGGGCAGGGCGGCCCTGCACATGTGGGAAGAACCTTGTATTTCAGGGGAAAACGGCTCTGGTACAGTGTTTTTTTCTTATTGCACACTGCAGTGCGTATATTGCCAAAATACGCAGATCAGTCAGGGGCATGCGGGAAAAGAAATTACGATTGACCGCTTGGCGGAAATTTTTTTGGAACTTCAGGCGCAGGGAGCAAACAACATTAACCTAGTGACGCCAACACACTATTTGCCGCAAATCCTTACGGCAATAGATATGGCAAAAAAGAACGGCTTGTGCTTGCCGATTGTTTATAATACCAGTGGATATGAAAAAAACGAAATGATTCAAATGCTGAAAGGATATGTTGACATTTATCTGCCTGATTTTAAATATTATTCGGCAGATTCCGCAAAACGGTATTCTGTTGCACCGGATTACATAGAAGCTGCCAAACAAGCGTTGGAAGCGATGGTCAGACAGGTCGGAAAACCGCAGTTTGATGATAACGGCATCATGACCAAGGGAGTGATCGTGCGACATCTGATCTTGCCGGGGCATTATGAAGAATCCAAGCAACTGCTTGCTTATCTGCATCAGCAGTATGGTGATGATATCTATATCAGCTTAATGAATCAATACACGCCTTTTGCACAGGCGGAAAAATATCCGGAATTAAATTGCAAAATTCCTCAGGAAATATATGAACAAATCATCGATTATGCGGTAGAACTCGGAATTGAAAACGGTTTTATTCAAGAAGAGGGAACCGCAGAGGAAAGTTTTATTCCAAACTTTGATGGTCAGGGCGTTTAATACGGTGACAGATTTGGATGTTTCGCGTTACGATAATCATACCATAGCTTTCAAAAATATACAATGACGATTCTGTAAAACTCTTTTCCTTTATTTTATTCCGGATTTTTTTGTGAAATGAATGATATTTTTATAGATTGATCGATAATTTGAGTGGATATCATCGGACAAGCTGTTTGTATGAGATTTTTTCGTTGAACCGCTTTGTTTTTTTCTGCATATGATATGGTAGGTCCGGTCTGCCGATGTAAATCCGGCGGATTGGGACAACATCACACATATCAGCAGGCAGGCGGCGTCTTGTGGCAATCGGTTGCCCGTGGGGAGCAAGCACCATCCGCTTTTTATATCAATCTGTTCTGAAAAACATTTGCTTTTTCCGCAGTTTCATATAATGAAGTGAATCCTGCCTGCTTTCGATAAAAGGGACTGTTTTTTAACAGTCCCTTTGGTGTGTTTTTCGATAACGACATCCACAATCGAAAAAATTATCCCTGCAGCCCCCTGGCTTGTCTGTCCATATCTTCAATGACAATATCATGGATTTCACCTAATGAAGCGCAGTATTCTAAAACCATCCAAGGCTCGTTGGTGTGGAAATGGATTTTAATCAGTTCTTCATCTCCTACTGCCAACAGGCAGTCGCCTTTAAAATGGCTGATAAAATACTCATTAATGTCATCTTCGTTAAGATTATGCCCTTCAATCAGCAACTGGGTATCATATTTATATTCCAACATTTTTGCTTCCTCCTTTGAATGATTCGTTAACTTGAAAAGCAGTTTGTAAATTCAGGTTAACTGATGATATATTGTGTCTGTACTTTTTATATTATAAAGAAAAACACTCCGAAAAGCAAGTAAACTTTTCGGAGTGTTTTATTAACGTTTCATGAATGATTAATATGCAACGCCTTGTGCCAACATGGATTCTGCCACTTTCATGAAACCGGCAATATTAGCACCTGCAACCAGGTTTCCGGTGCATCCGTATTTCTCAGCCGCGTTATAAGAATTGTGGAAGATGTTTACCATGATGTTTTTCAGCTTCGCATCAACTTCTTCTGCAGTCCAGGAATAACGCATGGAGTTCTGGCTCATTTCCAGAGCAGAAGTAGCTACACCGCCTGCATTAGCGGCTTTGGCAGGTCCAAACAGTACGCCTGCAGCCTGGAATGCATCAACTGCCTCCGGGGTGGATGGCATATTAGCACCTTCTGCAACTGCAATAACGCCGTTTTTGATCAACATGGCAGCTTCTTCGCCGTTAAGTTCGTTCTGAGTTGCGCAAGGCAAAGCGATGTCACACGGAATACTCCAAATGCCTCTGCAGCCTTCGGTATAAACAGAACCGGGTACCCGTTTTGCATATTCGGAAATACGTCCCCGTTCCACCTCTTTGATTTGTTTTACAACATCGAGCTTAATGCCGTCAGCATCGTAAATATATCCGCAAGAGTCAGATAAAGCAACCACCTTTGCGCCCAGCTGTGTTGCTTTCTGGGTAGCATAAATGGCAACATTTCCGGAACCGGAGATAACAACTGTTTTGCCCTTGAAGGAGTCTTTCTTCATGACATTCAGCATTTCCTCGGTATAGTAGCACAAACCGTAACCGGTTGCTTCGGTACGAATCAAAGAACCGCCGTAGGTCAGACCTTTTCCTGTTAAAACACCGGTGAATTCGTTGCGCAATCTTTTGTACTGACCGAACAGGTAACCGATTTCACGTGCGCCAACGCCGATATCGCCGGCAGGAACGTCGGTATCCGCACCGATATGTTTGGATAACTCAGTCATAAAGCTTTGGCAGAAACGCATGACTTCGTTGTCGGATTTGCCCTTTGGATCAAAATCGCTGCCGCCTTTACCGCCGCCGATCGGCAGACCGGTCAAGGAGTTTTTATAAATCTGCTCAAAACCTAAGAATTTCATGATGCTCAGGTTTACGGACGGATGGAAACGCAAACCGCCTTTATAAGGGCCGATTGCAGAGTTAAACTGAACGCGGAAGCCGCGGTTGACCTGAACTTTTCCGTTGTCATCAACCCAAGATACTCTGAATTGAATAACTCTTTCAGGTTCAACGATACGGTCAATAATGCCTGCTTCAATCAGCTTCGGATTTTGCTCAATTACCGGCTCTAAAGAAATCAGGACTTCTTTTACAGACTGCAGGAATTCCGGCTCATTGGGATTCCGCTTAACAGTGTTTTCGTACACACTGTTTAAGTATTGATTCTTAATTTCCATGGATATATTCTCCCTTTCCAAATCAAATTATTTTGATTATACAATATTTTCCGTTCTATTGCAATGGCTTTGCAACATTTTTTGCGTTGTGCTGCAATTTTTTTTCAATATGCCTAATAAATAAGGAAAAAGTGAACATTTTGACGAAATTTTGCAGGAATCTTATTAAAATGTTGCAATTAGTGCTGCTAATTGTTCTGCTGTTTCCTGTGGTGTCAAAATTTTCCGAAAGCAAATTGCTGCATTCTCTGTATAGTATTTGTGCCTCAGCTCAAATAAATTTTGCAGTTCTTCTTTTGTGCTTCGTTTGACAATAGGACGGTCAGAGTGTTGAATCCGTTGATAACAGATTTCAAACGGTATATCCAGAAAAACGATCTTGCCGCTTTGAGAGGCAAGTGCGGCATTGGAATCAGATACAAAAGCACCGCCGCCGGAAGCGATGACGGAGGGAGCGTGCGTTTTCAACGCGTCAATGCAAGCGGCTTCCATTTCCCGAAAACGCGGTTCGCCATACTGCGCAAAAATTTCCGGAATGTTCATTTGCTCTTTTTCCTCAATGTAGGTATCCATATCGATGAATTCAGCGCAGTAACGTTTTGCTAAAGCGCGTCCGACGGTGCTTTTACCGCATCCCATGAAGCCGCATAGCCAAATATGTTCATTAAGCGTGTTCACGTGACAGTCTCCTTTCCATTTCTGAAATGAGACAGACAATATCATCTTCCTTAAATGATGCATGATTCCAAATTTCGTGTGCGACAACCGCTTGTCTGACCAGCATTGCCATGCCGCCCAGAACGGTGATTCCGTTTTGTCTTGCCATTTTCATCAGCTTTGTTTCGATCGGATTATATACCGCGTCAAACAGGTAAGCGGTCCGTTTGACATCTTCCTCGCTGATAGGAGCGTTGTCGATGTGAGGATACATTCCTGCAGGCGTTGCATTGATGGTCAAATCATAAGAACCGGTAATATGGTCTAACAACACGGTTCTTACAGCGGCGGTAGGCTTCAGCTCATGAATTTCTTCCGTCACTTTTTGCGCTAAATTCAGATTGTTGGGACGGACAGCGATGGTAAGCTCGCCCCCTTGTAACGCAGTTTCAATTGCCATCATTCTTCCGACGCCGCCGCATCCCAACAGCAACACGCGGGAATTTAAGGAAGCGCCGAGCTGATTAACGGAGGCGGTAAAGCCGGCGACATCGGTGTTGTATCCGACCGTTTCGCTGTCACATTTAACGAGATTGACAGCACCATATAAAGAAGCTTTTTCATCCAACCGATCCAAATATTTCATAATTTCGACTTTATGAGGAATCGTAATATTAAACCCGGATAGATTTTTCAGCATGGAGATATTTTCATTGAGTTGATGCGGCGGGATTTCAAATACGTCATATTGTGCGTCGCAATGGTATAATGCAAATAGTGCTTTGTGAATCGGAGGGGACATGGTGTGCCCCAGCGGATAACCTAGTAAACCGTATTTTTTCAATGTTGTCACCCTTCCTTTTTCTTTTACTGATTATTCAGCATATTTATTGTAGGAACTGCGTCTAGTGTTTTTGCGTTTTCGATGTTAACGGCGGTTACATCTTTGAGCGTCTTTTTCACCAGACCGGTCAAAACTTTGTTCGGTCCCAGTTCAATAAAGTTTTGATATCCGTTTTGCTGCATCAACTGCAGCTCCGACACGAAGCGGACCGGAGAGACAATATGCTTTGCCAGATATGCAGGCATATCATCGAAATCTGTTAATAAGCCGCCGGTTACATTGGAGTAAAACTCGACGTTCGGCTTTTTAAAAGAGAGAAATTGAATTTCAGCCGCAAATTGTTCTGCTGCCGGCTGCATCATTTTACTGTGGAAAGCGGCGGATACCGCCAAAGGAACCGTACGCTTGGCTCCGGCAGCAGATAATGCTGAAACCGCTTGCTCCAATGCGGATTTTTCGCCGGCAATCACGGTTTGCGCCGGTGAGTTATAATTGACCGGCACCACATAGCCCGGCGTTTGCGTGCAAACTTCTTCAATGGTTTGCGGATCGAGTCCTAAGATGGCAACCATACCGCCTTTGCTGTTTTCCGCACATGCCTGCATGACTTCGGAACGCGCTTTGATCGCTCGGAATCCATCCTCCATAGAAAGCATTCCCGAAGCGACCATCGCCGCATATTCACCGAGGGAATGCCCGGCAACGGCTGAACAGGAAAGTCCTTTTGATTTTGCCGCTTCCCATGCAACCAGAGAGGTGGCAAAGATAGCGGGCTGAGAAACGATGGTCTGAGCCAGTTGTGTTTCTTCACCGTGAAAGCAGAGTTCTTTTAAATCAAAACCTAATATATCTGCCGCACATTCATATATTGCTGCAGAAGCAGGCGTAATTGCCGCCAGTTCTTGCCCCATGCCGGAATATTGAGAGCCTTGTCCGGAAAATAGAAATACATTTTTACTCATCATTTTTGAATGTTTTCGGAGCACACCGAAAACATTCTTCCTCCTTTCATTTATCGGATGACGTCCTTACAAAAATCATTCCTATCGACATCATCTAAATTTTAATTTGATAATTTGTTAAAAATTTACTATAAATCAACCTAAAAAAATTGATTTTTGACGTTGGCTTTTTTGTTGATTCCGACGTTTCAGTTGTAAAATAACTATAAACTTTATGTGACGAGGGAAAATAAGGAACTTTTTTCCTTGACATTGTTCTCCGTTCACACTAGAATAAAATTATTAGTCAATACCCCGAAATCATTATTATCATATCATAAGATATTCGTGTTTTGCAACAGATTTATTTTGATTTTTGGTAGAGGCAGGCAAAAAAATATTTGTGTTTTAGTTATATTTCATATAAAGAAAGGAACTCGGGCATGATAGAAATGCATGAGTTACGGTGAGAGGAAATGTTGGGAATATCAATCAGAGGAACCGGTATGTGTTTGCCGGCAACGGTAGCTTCAAATGATGATTATACAAAATTTGTAGACACATCGGACGAATGGATTCGAACCAGAACCGGCATGCGTGAACGACATATCAGCGACGGTTCCCCCGAATATTTATTGAGCGTGGAATCAGCGAAAGAAGCAATTGCCGATGCCGGGCTGACAGCAGAGGATATTGATTTAATTATTCATACCAGTGTTACGCCGGACTATGTCACACCTTCTATGTCCTGTATTGTACAGGGCTTGCTGGGCGCTTCGAATGCTGCGTGTATTGATATCAACTGCGCTTGCGCTGCTTTTGTTTATGCTTTGGATATGGCACGGCGTTATCTGATAACCGGAGATCACAAAAATATATTGATTATATCGACAGAATTGTTATCTAAAATTACCGATTATGAAGATCGTTCCACCTGTGTATTGTTCGGCGACGGCTCGGCAAGCTGTGTGGTATCTGCGTCAGAGGGGTTGTTTTCTTCTTATTTGGGCGCCGACGGCACCGGGGCACACACCTTGTTTGCCAGAAGCTTTCCGATCGACAATGTTTTTTCGGAGGTAAAATCCTTACGTGACTTTGACGGTTTTGTGGACTGGAAAGAACGTAAAATTTATATGGATGGCAGAGAGGTTTATAAATTCGCAACGAAAGCTATGGCAGAAGCAGTACAAAAGGCGGCTGATAAGGCTGGTATTTCAGTGGAAGAAATTGATCATATTGCGGCGCACCAAGCAAATATCCGTATTTTAGAAACCGCCGCATCTAAACTGAATCTGCCTTTGGATAGATTTTACACCAATTTGGAGCATTACGGCAATACCTCCAGTGCCTCTATTCCGATTTGTCTGCATGAAATGAATCGAAAGGGTATCTTGAAAAAAG
>CAUHFD010000055.1 GCA_959605275.1 uncultured Eubacteriales bacterium
CTGCAGGTCAACGCGGCAATCATTTTTTTGCATGTTTTTTTACATATTTCATGGCGCGCTTGAGATGCTCCAGGCTAAAGGGAGTTTCCAGCGTTTCATCCACGTCGAATTTATTTCTGGCCAACAGGTGTCACCTCCTTGTCAGCTTCTTCCGGCAAAGACTGCTGAATTGCATAAATTTCATAATAGTAGCCTTTTTTACGGAGCAGCTCCTCATGCGTACCGCATTCAACAATCTGACCGTCATTCAAAATGACAATTTTATCCGCATGTTTGGTGGAAGAGATTCGCTGTGCGATAATAAATTTCGTACAGTTAAAAGAAAGCTCACTCAGACTTTTCTGAATAAAATGTTCCGTTTCCATGTCGACTGCTGAAGTTGTATCATCTAAAATCAGAATAGAAGGCTCAATTGCCAAAGCCCGTGCCAAAGCAATTCGCTGTTTTTGTCCGCCGGATAGACCGACGCCTCTTTCTCCGATGATGGTGTCAAATCCGTCTTCCATCTTGTAGACGAAATCGGCAGCAGCTAAATGCGCATATTTTTTCACATCCTCACTGCTCATGGAAGAGTTGCCATAAGCAATATTGCCGTCTACCGTGTCGGAAAACAGAAAAACATCCTGTGTTGCAATGCCTATATTTTTTCTCAAACTATGTAAGTCCCAATTCCGTACATCAACATCGTCAACGGTCACACTGCCACTGCTAACGTCGCACAACCGCGGAATCAGGTTCAGCAATGAAGTCTTTCCGGAACCGGTGTTACCCATGATCGCTACCGTTTCGCCGGGATTTACTTCTAAATTGACGTCGGATAACACCTTGCTTTTCCCGATATTCAGATTGACGTGGTCAAAACAGATTTTTCCTTTCAATCTGCCGTCAGTTACCAGAGCGTTATCCCGATTTTTGATAATCGGCTGCGCATAATACAGTTCAATAACTTTATCGGCGCTGACAAAAAAGCGCTGCAGATCGTTCAAAATCGTGCCGAGCATCCGCATGGGGTTAGAAAGGGTCCATGTGAGTGAGGAGAAAGCCAGCAGCTCTCCCATGCTCAGCCTGCCAATCATGATAAAGTAACCACCGACCAGCAATGTAACGACCGACAGAGATTGCGCCAAGCCTTCAATGGCGGGATAATAATTTAACCAAGTCAACGCGGCTTTTAGGTTTGCTTTTTTAAATTCCGCATTTTTGGTATCAAACTTTGAGATTTCGTAATCTTCTCGGGCAAATGCTTTGACTACTCGGTTTCCGGCGATGTTCTCTTGCGCCGAGGTGTTTAGCTGAGATAGTTTCTCCCGCAAGTCCTGATAAAGCGGTTTGACTTTTCTGGAATATCTGGTACTGACAATATAGATCAGGGGCGTAATAGCAAGCAAAATTAGAGTCAGTATGATATCGACAGTCATCAAATAAATGGTGGTGGCGACGAACATGACGACTGCTTCTACCGCTACACGGGAAATCCACGCAATAACATGCCGTACCAAATCCAGATCTCCGGTTGTACGTGTCATTAGATCGCCGGTTCGATTATGTGCATAAAACCGCATATCCTGTTGCTGCATATTGGTGTACAGCTTGTTGCGTATTTTGTAAACGGTGTGCTGAGAACTCCGCTCGCTGAAAATAATCATCGTGTACCCAAGTGCACTACGAAGCAAAGCAAATAGGATCAGCCCGACTACCAGAGGCACTAGGAATTCGGTGTGATGAACAGTTTGTCCGGTGGTCGGATCAGTTTGTCCGACAATGACAAGGTCAATAATGTTCTGGGATATAATCGGATTGATCAGAAGCATGGCTGCGCATATTGCGGAAAGAAGCTGGGCTAATAAGTATTGCCATCGCTTTCCTTCCATATTTTTCCATATCCATTTAAGCTGAAACATAGCAGTTACCGTTATCGGTGAATAGTCAAATAACCGATACCCTTTCTGCACACATAATTTTTTTGTATTTGCTGAGATGAATCAATGATTATGGTTGCATTTCAGTCTGTAACACTATTATAGCGAATTAAAAAAAAAAGAAAACCCTTTTTTGAAAATTTAATGAGCGAAAAATGAATGAATTTTTGGCAATCAATTGGTAAGAACGCTGAAATTTTTTTTTATTTTTAATTGGGTTGATTTTTTTTAAAAAAAGTATTAAGATAACAGTTTACTTTTCTCTTTTTTAATAGTAAAATAAAATTATTAAACTTGGGAAGTGTGGGTTAAATCATGATTTGATCCTCTATTTGCTGAAAAATCCGCCCTTTGCGCCGGGAATCAATAGCTTTTTCTCTTTGGCAATCGGCGACTGGTTTTAACGGTAGCTTTCCTGGAACAGAAAGCAGGGATGACAGCTTTGTATGCAAAAGTGAACAGTCTCGGTTTATTGGGAATGACCGCTTTTTCGGTTAAGACAGAGGTTGATATTGCAAACGGAATGCCGGCTTTTGACATTGTCGGTTTACCGGATGCGGCAGTAAAAGAAAGCCGCGACAGAGTCCGTTCCGCAATAAAAAATTGCGGTTATCAGTTTCCGGTCAATAAAATCACTGTAAATCTTGCGCCGGCAGATATAAAAAAAGCCGGTCCGTTATATGATTTACCGATTTTAGTGGCAATTTTAACAGCGACAGAGCAGTTGAGTTGTAATTTAGAGCAATCCGCTTTTATCGGTGAGCTTGCACTCAATGGTGAGGTACGACCGGTAAACGGGGTATTGCCCATGGTACTTCAGGCAAAGCAGAACGGATATCAAAATATTTTTGTGCCAAAGCATAATGCCCTGGAAGGCGCGGTAGTCAGCGGAATACGGGTGTTTGGAATAGAGCATATTAACGAACTGATTGATTTTTTGGTTGGCGCACGTCAGTT
Source organism: uncultured Eubacteriales bacterium (assembly GCA_959605275.1). Classification (GTDB taxonomy): domain Bacteria; phylum Bacillota; class Clostridia; order Oscillospirales; family Ruminococcaceae; genus HGM13222. The sequence goes on from CAUHFD010000055.1 coordinate 2,877, forward strand.
GGAAGCAACGGCACCAATCAGAAATTTTCATAAAAGCGATGTTTTGGCTCCGGATTTTTCCGAAGTAAAGGGACAGCTCGGGGCAAGACGAGCCTTGGAGATCGCGGCGGCAGGCGGACATAATGCGCTTTTGATCGGACCTCCGGGTTCCGGAAAAAGTATGCTGGCAAAACGGCTGCCCTCCATTTTACCGGATATGACTTTTGAAGAGTCGATGGAAACAACGAAAATTTATTCCGTTGCCGGCATTTTGCCGCACGATACGCCGCTTATTATGCAAAGACCCTTTCGTTCGCCCCATCATACAGTTTCTGCGGCGGGGCTGTCCGGCGGCGGAGCGATTCCGAGACCGGGAGAAATTTCGTTGGCGCATAACGGAGTTTTGTTTTTGGACGAGCTACCGGAGTTCAGCAAAACGGCAATGGAAATTCTGCGTCAGCCATTAGAGGATGGAAAAGTAACAATTTCCCGCGTGAGCGGCAGCCTGACCTATCCTTGTGAGATTATGCTGATAGCGGCAATGAATCCTTGCCCATGCGGATATTTTGGCAGTCCGAACCGGGAATGCAGCTGTTCCAAAACCAAAGTGCATCAGTATTTGTCCAGGGTGAGCGGACCTTTGTTGGACCGGCTTGATTTACATATTGATGCCATGCCGGTAGAGTTTGAGCATATTTCTTCTGAGCAAAAATCTGAGTCTTCCGCCGCTATAAAATTACGGGTTAATGCAGCACGGGAAATTCAAAACCGTCGTTTTTCCGGAACGGGGATTACTTGTAACGCGCGTATTACTCCGTCCATGCTGCAGGAAACCTGTCGAGTAACGGAATCGGGGATGAAGATGCTGAAGACCGCTTTTGAAAAATTAGGTCTTTCCGCCCGCGCATATGATCGAATTTTAAAAGTTTCCCGTACGATCGCGGATTTGGACGGCAGTGCAGATATTGATTCTTCCCATATTGCGGAGGCAATACAGTATCGCAGTCTTGACCGTAAATATTGGTCGAATTAATACTAAAATCTAATGAAAGACTTTAATTCTTTCCGACCTGAATTGCGCCATAAAGCGTTATCCTCCTTGCTGGGCGTCAGCCCAGCGGTGTCGTCTGCCTTTTCTGACACAATTCATCCCCGGAAACCGATTAAAGCTTTCAATTAGATTTTAGTATAAGACTTGCCGTGACTGAAATAGAGGAGTATTCCAAAAAAGGGTTTTAGCAAGCGGCAGTACACATTGTTCTTTAAGCATACGGTCGCTTGCTTTTTTAGTTTAGCATATGATTTTATCGGGTGTTCCGGCTATCTAGGCTCTGCTTCCGGTTAGGCGATCCCAAGCGGCGTATACTTCGGTGACATTTTCCGGTTTTCCTCCCGCGCCGAATTCACACTGCGCGATGCAGCCGCCGTCCTGCCACAGATGATCGTATATCTCTTTCACAGCATTTGTTACGTCTGATACTGTGCCATATGGCAAAATGTGTTGACGGCAAATTTCACCCCAGAATGTAATTTTCCCTTTGAACGGCGCGAGGTTTTCGGCACCCATGCAAAAAATTTGAGCATTGATCGCATCCAGCCCCAACTCAATGAGATCGGGGATAATCTCAAGGGTGTATCCGTCTGAGTGCATAAAGATTTTTTTGTTATGCTGATGAGCGATATCAATATAGTCTTTGTAAAGCGGCTTGAAAATTTCCCGCCATGTTTGCGGATTGATCAATAAACTTTTTTGCGATCCCCAATCGTCCATGAACATTAGTCCGTCAACATCGGTTTGCGCCCATTTTTCCAATAAGCGGCAATAGAAGTCGTGCATTTTTTCAATGAACTGCATCATTTTTTTCGGACGGAACATTAAATCGACGTAGAGCGCTTCGGTGGAGCGAATAAACTGCAGTTGCTCAAAGGGACGTGGTGTGATACCTGCGGACAGCAGAAATTTATCGCTTTTTTCGGCGCAGGAGCGGTTCACTTGTTCAATATCAAAGGAAAGCTGTTCTTCCGGAATCGTAATGCCGGAAACATCATCCCATTCCTCATCGTCCGGATCTATCAATGGTTGTTTTACTTCTCCGATGACACCTTTGTTGATGTTTGTGAAGACACATCCCCAAGGATCAACATATTCACCAACTTCGTAGGGATCTCCTTTTTCTACTTTGGAAGCCTCGTGATAAATGACATCAGGACGGTCAAAGTCCCATTCGAAAGCATTTAAAAGCTGTTGAAGCTCTTTCGGATGGTGATCGTTTACCCAGGGCAATGTCCACAAATCGTGTGGAGCGCGTTCTGTTTTGTTTTGGAAATTCAGCGTATTTAATACCAGTTGTTTTGAAGTCATAGTAATTCATCCTTTCTGATCCTGCATTGATTAAAATGCAGTTTGATATTTTTGGGGCAATCGTATGAATTTTGATTCTTGTTGTTTGTTTTAAGTATAGAACGTTTCCGGGAAAAAATCATATATTTTTGGATAATGTACAAAATTGAAGATAGTGAAAGGGGTGGTCCTATGGTCGATAATACAACGGATGAATATATTTGGGAAAAGGAACGAATGGTACTGACGTGGCAGCAACTTCATATTCCGGGTTTGGAGATGATCGGGCGTTGCCAGTCGGTTAGAAATTGTAAGCCGCTACCTTTGCATTACCACCGTGATTGTATGGAAATTGTCTATGTAGTCAGCGGTTCACAAACATATTATATGGGAGGACGACGGTATGCGGTACGAGGAAATCAACTTTTTATAACGCCTGCGGACATGCTTCATTCTACCGGCGACAGTCCTCATGGCAGGTATGAAATTTATTGGATGCGGTTATATCAGGAATATTGTCCCGGATTTTTGCAGATGAGCAATGAAACCGGAAAGACGTTGCATCATGCGTTGTTCTCTTTAAAGAATCCTGTCATCTGTCCGACGGTTTCTTTAAAGAAATCGATTACGGAAGCCTTTTCGCTGTTGACAAGCGATTTAGAATTAGAGCGAATACGCGGATGCGCACTGTTGCAGGAATTTATTTCGCAGGTTTGTATCAGCGAAACAATAACAGCGGATGTGTCTGATGAAATTTTACAGGCAACCGAATATGTAGCTGAACATGTATTTGAAGTAATTACATTGGAAGAATTGGCACAGGCGGCAGAAATGTCGCTGTCCCGCTTAAAACAGCGATTTCAGAGCGAACTGGGTATTTCACCGCGGGAGTACATTAATTTGATTAAAATAGAAAAAGCAAAAGAGCTATTGAAAGACAAAAGTAAAACGGTGACCGATATAGCGTTTGCTTTGTCTTTTTCTTCCAGTAATTATTTTTCATTGGTATTCCGCCAGTTGACTGGCAAATCTCCGACTGATTTCAGGCAAGAAAATAGTTTATAATCGTATGGTGAATTTAAAAAGCGGAAAGCTGATCTACAGCTCCCCGCTCAGGCTTCAAAAAAACCTGCCTTTGTTTAACACAAAAGCAGGTTTTTTGATAGTCTGGATAGCCTTTAAAGAAGAATGCTTAAAAAATGTTGCTTATTCTTCTGATGATGAATCGGTATTTTCTGCGTCGGGGGGATTGCTGTTTTCTGAGGATAATTCAGTTTGTTCTGGTGGCTCAGCGGAATCACTATCCTCCGTAATATCGGTCTGCTGTTTCAGAATCTCTTCCGGAATTGCTGCGGAAAGGGTTTGACAGGTGTTCAATACACTGTACGTGTAAGCTTTTTCTGCTTTGATTTCTTCGGTGGTATCGGTAAAACGAAGATGTGCATATTTTCGTACACCGTATTTTTCCGGATTCTTTTTGCGTAGATAACGGATAATCAGATAATAGACCAGTAACAACAGAAATGCGCCTGCTGATACCGCGATACCGATTTTGAGTCCCGGCGTCATATAATAGAACCGGATAACGTTTTCTTTGCCGCTCTCAACCGGAACGGCCATAAATCCGACATTTACTTTTTCAATTTCTACCGGCTTGCCGTTGACAGTGGCAGTCCAGCCTTCATCGTAAGGAACACTGAAAAACACCAGATTGTCCTTGGTAGGCGTAATAGTGGCGGAAAATCCTTTGTTGTCGGTTGTAAAGTCGGTACAGGTTTCCTGATTGCGGGCTTTGCAAACCTCAGCCAATTCATCATCGCTGAAATAAGGAACATCTTCATAACTCAATTCGGTAAAATATTGTCCGTATTTCTTGATTTGTTCTTTGCTGAGCAAAATTCCTTCTAATAACAGGCGATCCCGCTCTTCTTTTGTAGTGTCATCAAAGGTGGTTTGGGTGATATATTGATCATAGGTAAAGCCCATAGGAATAAAGTTTTTGTTTTCATAGATATCAAACCCGGTTTGATTATCTATTTTTTCGAATCCGGGAATATAAGGCTCTGTGCTTGTGTTATCGGTCAGCAGGTATTTCACTGAGGTAAGTCCCCGTAAACCGTAGAATTTCAGCTCCGGACGGGAACCGACGCCGCGTTCCACGCCGATGGAAGGATAAAATTCCAAAACAGAAGCAGGTACAATGCTGTGAAATGCTTGAATAGTCGGCATTTTCCAGAACATCGGATAATTATCCATACCGTCATATACATCCACTCGATAGAATTCGTCATCCGGTAGCTGAATGGTTTCTCTGCCTTCTAAACCTTGCGTTACCACGTCGTAATAGGTATAAGAATGGCTTTTTCCGAATGCGATAAAGACAACTGCATAGGCAACGGTGACAAAACAAACGCCAAAGGCTGCCACACGCATAAAGATCTCTTTTTTACGGGGCAAGGACACGACATATGCAGCGATTGCCAATCCGATTACCCCGATTACAATATATGCCCAAAAACGTTCCGGAAAAGGCGGCAAAAAGTTTCCGACCTTCGGGATGGATTCGCTGTATGCAGCAAGCGGTATCATGCCGGTGATTCCGGCAACGGCAGTGGCAAGGGTAAATATCGGTAGGTTTTGCTTTACTTTTTCATTGCGCGCTTTGAGCGCAGATATGGTATAAATCAAGATGGCAATAGAAACAAACACCAGGAAAATGCCCAGGTAAATCAAAACCGTTTCTTTTATCGGAACATTTTTTGCTTCTTCGTTTTGCTGCCATGAGCTCGGAATAATACCAATCAGTGAAAATATACCAATGATAACAGCAGTCCATTTCATGCCGCTGAGGAAGTTGCATTTGTTTCCCTCCAATGCCATAACCGTCATCAATGCCATAATGAGCAGAGGCATAAAAAACCAGCGGGCATAATAGGAATAATTGAACATTGTGAAAATACTGTTTAATCCCGGAATAAATGCCATAACGATACAGATTTTGGTCACGCGGGAAGCCCAGTGTGCCTTTTTGGATTTCAGGAAAGCAATGACGCCGGCAAAGCTGAACATCGGCAAATATCCGGCAACTGACGACCATTTTGCGTTAGAGTCGGGGAAGAAGTTGGGACGTGCGGGAATGTCAGGAGGAAGGAAAAAGCTTTCTAAAATCAGCGGATATCGCTGAACATCTCCGTAGAGCAGGAAATTCCAGCCTGAGAGCATATCATCCAGACGACCGTTTCCCGTGATTGCCAGAGCAGAAGGAAGCAGCAGGAACATGGCGCATAATACGCCCAACACGGATTCCAGTGCAAGCAAAAGAAAGGATTTCAAATCAATCGTAAAATCTTTATCCAAGCAACGTACAAAGAAATAGATGAATAAGAAAATCACTTCTCCGAAAAAGAAGAAATAGTTTACTACGGCACATAGACACACTGTAAGAGCGAAGACTCCTCTACGTCTGTTTATCACGAATTCTTCCAATGCGACCAACAGCAAAGGAAAGAACACGACCGCTTCCTGAAAGTGATTAAAAAAGATATTGTAAATATTAAAACCGCAGAACGAATAAATCAATCCGCCGAGCAATGCCATATTTGAGGTTTTGACAAAACGGCGAATAAAAGCATAAGCAGTTACTGCCGAACAGCTGAATTTGAGTACGAACAGCGGCGCCATCAAATAAGGAACCCAAGAAGTCGGGAAAGGAATTGTCAGCCAAAAGAACGGACTACCCAACAGATAAAAGCTGTAAGAGCCGATAAAATTAGCGCCAAGATCGGTGTATTGGCTCCAAAAGATGTTACCGCTGCGGACTGCTTCATGTGCCAGCTTGTAAAAAGGAATCTGCTGGACGTTGTAATCACCGTAGAATAAAAACAGACCTTTATCCATGATTACAAACGGCAGAAAAAACAGAGTGGCAGTGACAGCGGCAATCAGAAATACTTGTAAGTAACGTTCTTTCGATTTTGTGCTTTGGGTGAGAGTTTTTGTTTTAAACAAGTTGGGTTACCTCCGTTCGTTGTTCTTCCGGGAAAGTCGGCTTGGATTTTGGATACAAAATCGGCAAGCAGAAATAGAAAGTGACAAAATAGAGCAGGACATTGAGGATAGAAATCCCAATTGTCATATCATCATAATAAGGCGCCCATGCTGTTTTTTGAAAAGTACAAATATAATCGAACAGTAAAAATTGATTCAGAAAGCTAATTGTGGAAATAGCAGCAAATCCGCCGAATAGTTTGCCTGAGCGATGCCTTACCGCAGCAATCAGCAGAAAAATCAGTACCGGAATCTGATATCGTTCGTGCATTCTGCCGCCGAAAATAAAGAAGCCTTGCATCAGCAGAAATCCAAGTACCCACGGGCATTTGTTTTTGGCAGTAAAAAACAGGTAGAGAAAAACACCGACAACAATCAGCGTGAGAATCAATGAAATAACGCTTAGGGGCAGAAAGGACAACACTTTTGTTTGATCGGATACGTTGTTTAGTCCGATAGCAGCATAAAAATTATAGGCGTTAAAGGTTAACTGTTTCCATTTTCCTGCACCGCCTAAATACACGTCAAACGGCAGTGTGATTCCACTGTATAACATAAACGGAAAGAAGATAATAATGCCGGTCGCAATGCCCGAACCGAAAGCAATCAGTGATTTTTTGATCTCTCTTTTGTAGAATAAAAGCAGCAAAAACAACGGAGCAAAATATAGGCTTTGAAATTTGGTCAGCCCTGCAATTGCATAAATAACAGTGGCAGGAATCGGCTTGTTATCTTCCAGTAAATAAAAAGCAAGCAGAAGAAAAAAAATCATCAGGGAATCGGTTTGCCCCCAAACACCGCAATTAAAAATCAAAGCAGGGTTCAAAGCCCACACCGAGGCAGCAAGCAATGCGAGGATTTTATTCTGCTTTTTCAATACAATGTAAATGAGTAAAATATTGCCGACATCAAATAATATCTGAACCATTTTCAATGCCAGCATTTTGTAGGGCTCAAAATTAAAAATATCAGGATTGTTGAGCATCCAGCCGGTAGGATAGAGAAAGAACAGAAACACCGGAGGATAATCAAGTCGGTCTCCGAGATTTTTATATGCGGCAAAAATACCGTCGTTTACCACGCTTTTTGACCAATCCACATAATAGTCTACATCAAAATAATGAACCTTGTAATAGCCAAATAAAAGCCGGATGAGAAGTCCGAATGCCATGATTACGGCAAGATATAGCCAAATCTTTTTTCGGTCTATGCGCAGTTCAAAAGTTTCTGCCAAAATCATCGTTCCTTTCCTGTTATATTGTTTAACCGAATTTTCTGCTGTTTAGGCAGCAAATGTTATTTCACACCGCCGCAATCCTTTCGAATCTGGAAAATTTTGTATAATTCATGTAATTGTGGCAATATTCTGAATAGAAAACAAATCAGGAGCATTGTTTGTTTCACTTGATTTTGATTTTTGATGATACATAGAGCGGAGGTGCTTCAAAAAAGCAATTTTTATCAGTATATCATAAAATTTTGGTTTTGAAAACCTGTCCGCGATAATTTTAGGAAAAAGCAATATCGCGGATCGTCAAAAATAAAACAGCAAGCTTTTTTTGCTTGCTGTTGTTTGCAAATAATCGACAATGGTCTTTTTGCACAATAAAAAGTCGAAGCGTGCCGACAATATTGGTATTGACATTTGTAACTATATATTATATAATAATATAATGTATCAAAATGGGAAAATGTGCCTAACTTTATGGGTATTATAGCATACTTAAAAACAAATTGCAAGTTTATTTTTAGAAAAATTTTTCCGAATATTCCATATCTTTTTTCGGAAGTTTTTTTCTGATCTGCGGTTTGTTTTGTGCGCGCCAAATGACGAATTTCGTTAAATAGATAGAAATGGAGTGATCAGCCTATGGTGAATGTGAAGCCGGTACAGCTTGGCAAAAACGTCCGTATGAGCTTTGCAAAAATTAATGAGGTTCTGGAAATGCCGAACCTGATTGAGGTGCAAAAGAATTCCTATCAATGGTTTGTTGATAAGGGATTGAAAGAGGTTTTTGACGATATGTCCGCAATCACGGACTACACGGGCAACTTAGTCCTTGATTTTGTAGATTACAGAATCGACAAGGAACCAAAGTATGATGTGGCAGAATGTAAGGAACGGGATGTTACTTATGCAGCCCCTCTGCGCGTAAAAGCACGGCTTTTTAACAAAGAGACCGGCGAAATCAAAGAGCAGGAAATCTTTATGGGAGACTTCCCGCTGATGACCGAGAGCGGAACCTTTGTGATTAACGGAGCGGAACGTGTTATTGTTTCTCAGTTGGTTCGTTCTCCCGGCGTTTATTTCAGCGATTCTTATGACAAAACCGGTAAAAAGCTGTTTGCTTCCACAGTCATTCCGAATCGTGGTGCTTGGCTGGAATATGAAACAGACTCCAATGATATTTTCTATGTCCGAATTGATAAAAACAGAAAAATTCCGATTACTGTTTTTATTCGTGCGCTGCTACGGGTAACTGATGATTATATTCTGGAGGGAGACGGTACTTTTACCTCTTTGTCCGGTACAGATAATGAGATTTATGAAGTGTTTGGCGAGGATCCCAGAATCGTTGAAACCATTACGAATAAGGACAGCACAAAAAATGGCGAGGAAGCTTTGCTTGAGGTTTACAGAAAGCTGCGTCCGGGTGAGCCTCCCACGGTAGAAAGTGCGGTTACTCATCTTAAAAATTTGTTTTTTGACGATCGCCGTTATGACTTGTCTAAAGTCGGACGTTATAAATATAATAAAAAACTGGGGATTGCGCTTCGCCTTTGCGGACAGACACTCTCACAGCCGATTGTGAATGAATTGACCGGTGAGGTTATGGCGGAAGCAGGACAAGTTGTAAAACGTGATCTTGCATGGGAAATTGAAAAAGCGGGTGTTGATACCGCTTATGTCATGGTAGAGGATCGGGAAGTAAAAATCATGTCAAATGGCATGGTGGATATCACCGATTTTATCAAAATTGATACTGAAGAAGCCGGTATCCATGAAAAAGTCAGGTTCCGCGTTTTAAAACAGATTTTGGATTCGTCAGCAAATAATGATGAGATCATTGAGCAGGTTAAAAACAGAATTGATGAGTTGATTCCGAAGCACATTACCAAAGATGATATTTTTGCTTCTATTAATTATATCAACAACCTTGCTTATGGCATTGGGTTGACCGATGATATTGACCACTTGGGTAACCGTCGTATCCGTTCGGTCGGTGAATTGCTCCAGAACCAGTTCCGCATCGGCTTCTCCCGTATGGAACGTGTGATTCGGGAAAGAATGAATCTGCAGACCCAGGATATGGAGGTTGTTACGCCTCAGTCTTTGATTAACATTCGTCCGGTTGTCGCCGCTATTAAAGAATTTTTCGGTTCTTCTCCGTTGTCTCAGTTCATGGATCAAACGAATCCGCTTGGCGAACTGACACATAAACGCCGTCTTTCTGCATTAGGTCCCGGTGGTCTTTCCCGAGATCGTGCCGGATTTGAGGTTCGTGACGTACACTACAGCCATTACGGAAGAATGTGCCCGATTGAAACGCCGGAAGGTCCGAACATCGGTTTGATCTCCTATCTGGCTTCTTTTGCGAAAATCAATGAATACGGCTTTATTGAAGCACCTTACCGTAAGGTGGACAAAGAAACCGGTATTGTTTCCAACGAAGTAGTCTACATGACTGCCGACGTAGAAGATGAATATGTTGTTGCTCAGGCAAACGAGCCGCTGACGGAAGATGGTAAATTTGCCCGTCCCCGCGTAAATGCGCGTTATCGTGATGAAATTCTCGAAGTAGACCGCGAACGTGTGGAATATATGGACGTTTCTCCGAAAATGGTTGTGTCTGTTGCAACTGCAATGATTCCGTTCCTGGAGAACGATGACGCCAACCGTGCATTGATGGGCTCCAACATGCAGAAGCAGGCAGTTCCGCTTTTAAAAACCGAGTCGCCGATTGTCGGTACCGGTATGGAATATAAGGCGGCTGTTGACTCAGGGGTTGCAGTTGTTTCCAAACATGAGGGTATTGTGGAAAAGGTTTCGGCTGATGAAATCGTGATAAAAGACACAGCCGGGGTGAACCATCTTTACAAGCTGATTAAATTTAAGCGTTCCAATCAGGGCACTTGCGTCAATCAGCGCCCAATTGTCGATAAAGGGGAACAGATTACGGTTGGTCAGGTAATCGCAGACGGTCCTGCTACTTCCAACGGTGAGATTTCTCTCGGTAAAAACGCTTTGGTCGGCTTTATGACATGGGAAGGTTACAACTACGAAGACGCTGTATTAATTAACGAAAAAATCGTTCGCGACGATGTATATACCTCTATTCATATAGAAGAGTACGAGTTAGAGGCAAGAGATACCAAGCTGGGTTCTGAAGAAATTACCCGTGACATTCCGAACGTCGGTGAGGATGCGCTGAAAGACCTTGACGAGCGTGGAATTATCCGTATCGGCGCGGAAGTTCGTTCCGGTGATATTCTGGTCGGTAAAGTCACACCAAAAGGCGAAACCGAGTTGACTGCAGAGGAACGTCTGCTGCGTGCTATTTTCGGTGAAAAAGCGAGAGAAGTCAGAGATACTTCTCTGAAGGTCCCACATGGAGAATCCGGTATCATCGTTGATGTTAAGGTGTTTACCAGAGAAAACTGTGATGAGCTGAGTCCGGGCGTTAACATGG
>CAUHFD010000056.1 GCA_959605275.1 uncultured Eubacteriales bacterium
GAGAACATTGAAACACTGCTCTGCTTCGCTGCGCCAGTGGTTTATGTTATAATAAAAAACAAAAGCAGAGGCTGTTTCCTCTGCGCGCCGCATAAAATGCGGCTGAGATGGCGCTTTGCGCCGACGCTTTTCTATTGCAGTGGTTTGCGTTTAAGAACGTTGTTATATTTTAATTTATCTATTATATCTATGATGGAGGTGCCGTTATGGAACAAAATCGTCCGGTTGCAACCGGTAATTTAAAGATTTCCGAAGAGGTCGTTTCTACAATAGCCAAGCAGGTGATTGCGGAAACGGAGGGAGTATACAGTCTTGCCCCTCAACCGGTGTCCTTAAAAGATACCGTGTTGAAAGCAGGAATACAAAAACCGGTCAGAATAACCCTGAACAGTGATGTTGCAGTCATTGATATCGGCGTTATTTTAAAAATGGGGTATAAAGTGAAGGATATTGCTGAAAAGATTCAAAACGACATTAAAGAAGAAGTGCAAAACATGACCGGTATTACCGTTTCCGCTGTAAATATTTATGTGGCGGATGCAACGAATAAAAGTAAGTAATGCCTGCCTTACACCGAAGGGTGTAAGGCTTATGGCTTGTTTAGAAGGTTTATTGACAGATAAAAATCGGATTTTGAAAAAACTGCCGAGACAGCGGGTAAATGATATCGCAGGAATATATCGTTCTGTGTCTGTAAACGGCATCAGTGAAGTAAATTCAAAAAGAAACGGAGCTTATTATGACACGTCACGAAACACGGGAATCTGCATTTATGCTGGTTTTTGAACGCGCATTGACCGGAGAAGATATCGGCGAAATTTTAGAAGCGGCTGCCGAAACCGATGCGGTGAAGCTGAATGATACTGTGGCAGCGATCTTTAAAGGGGTAGAGGAAAACAGACAGCAGATAGACAAATCCATTGAAAAGCACCTTAAAAATTGGACCATCGATCGAATTACGAAAGTATCTTTGGCGGCAATGCGGGTGGCGGTTTATGAGATTTTATTTGATGATTCGCTGGATGCGGATATCTCAGTCAGTGAAGCTGTAAAAATATGCGAAAAATATACAACCAAAGAGGATACGTCGTTTGTGAACGGCGTTCTGGGCTCGTTGGTGCGTCAGCTAAACGCTGATCAATCCGGAAAGAGTAATTAGAATGAGGCGGCAGTTTTCATGAGTGTATTTCTGGGAATTGATACCAGCAATTATACGACTTCGGCAGCTTTATATGATACCGGCGACGATTGCGTCGTGATGGAAAAGCAATTGCTTCCGGTAAAATCGGGCGAGCTGGGGCTGAAGCAGTCGGATGCTGTGTTTCAGCATGTGAAACAATTACCGCAGTTGCTGGAGCAGCTGTTTGACAAATATCGGACTTCCGTTGCGGGAGTCGGCGTATCGGTGACACCGCGGCGCATTGAGGGCTCTTATATGCCCTGCTTTCTGGTCGGCAATTCGGTGGCTTCTTCGATTTCGTCCGCATTGTCGGTGCCGAAATACGAGTTTTCCCATCAGGAAGGGCATATTATGGCGGCGCTGTATTCGGCAGGTCATCTTGAGCTTTTGCAGGATGAATTTTATGCTTTCCATCTGTCGGGCGGCACGACCGAATGCTTATTGGTGAAATATCAACAAGGACGTTTTGAAGTTCGGCTTCTTGCGTCCTCTTTAGACTTAAAGGCGGGGCAAGCAGTCGATCGGATTGGCGTGATGCTGGGATTGCCTTTTCCTGCGGGAAAGTATCTGGATGAAATGGCATGCCGATGTACCGATAAAGTGTCGGTACGCCCTTGCATGAAAGGGCTCGATTGCTCCTTGTCGGGCGTGGAAAATCAATGCCGCCGAATGTTGGAGCAGGGTGTTCCCAACGAGCAGATCGCGCGGTATTGTATTGAATATATTCGTGAAACGGTTTCTTGCATGACCGAAGGGATTTTCGCCGCATACGGCGTAAAACCGGTTGTTTATGCAGGCGGCGTAATGTCCAATTCGATGATACAGCGCGAGATCGGCGCAAAATTCGGCGGATATTTTGCTTCTCCGGAGTTTTCTTCTGATAATAGCGCAGGAATTGCTGTTTTGGCATCGATGATAGGATGAAATCGGCATCTGCGGATCGTTGTTGTTTCACCGCGCAAAAACAGAAAGGGTTGGTTTTCATTGTGGAAAATGCGATTACGGTATCACAATTAAATCGATATATTAAAGCGGTTCTTTCAGCGGACAGCAATTTAAAAGGGATTTGTCTGAAAGGGGAAATTTCCAACTTTACCGACCACAAGAAAACCGGACATTTTTATTTTACCCTCAAGGATAACAGCTCGTCGATCCGCGCCATTATGTTTAACGGATATGCTTCTAAGGTAAAGTTCGCTCCCGAAAACGGCATGAATGTGGTGGTTTCCGGAAATGTGCAGGTTTTTGAGCGTGACGGAACCTATCAGATCTATTGTGAAACCATGGAACCGGATGGAATCGGCGCACTTTATCTGGCGTTTGAGCAGTTAAAGGAAAAGCTTTCCAAAGAAGGTTTGTTTGCGCCGGAGCATAAAAAGCCGCTACCGGCAATGCCGATGAAAATCGGCGTGCTGACTGCAAAAACCGGTGCCGCTTTACAGGATATTATCAACATTTTAAGCCGTCGGTATCCGCTGGCAACCTTGGTTTTAGTACCGACCTTAGTGCAGGGAGAGAATGCGCCGAAAAGCATTATCCATTCTCTCCGTTTGGTACAGCAGCGCGATGATATTGATGTCCTGATATTAGGTCGGGGCGGCGGCTCTATCGAGGATTTATGGGCGTTTAACGACGAGGAGGTAGCACGGGAAATTTATCACTGCACCATTCCGGTTATTTCGGCGGTCGGACATGAAATTGACTATACGATTGCCGATTTCGTAGCAGATATGCGGGCACCGACTCCGTCTGCGGCGGCAGAACTGGTAGCGCCGGATTGCAGCGTGGTTCGGCAGCAGATTGAAGGTACCGAAAACCTGCTGCAGCGATATACCGTGAATCATTTGCAAAATAAATTCAATCAATTAAAGAGCGTGGTTGACCGTCTGAAATTGATGTCCCCCTCTTTGTCCATTGCCAACAACAGAAACACGCTGGAACATTTGAGCAAACGTTTAGAAGCGGCTTTTTCTATGTCGATTGAAGAAAAGAATAAGCGGTTGCTCAAATCGGTGGAGGTTTTGGAAGCGCTCAGCCCGCTAAAAGTGTTGACAAGGGGATATTCTATCACTTTCGCGGAGGATAAAATTATAACCACCGTGGAAAATATCAGCAGCGGAATGACAGTGACCACCAAGCTGAAGGACGGAGAATTTCACAGTACGGTGATATAGACCGGCTTTAGAATAAAATTTCCTCGGTGTCGGGAGAAAGGAATGACCGTAAAAATGGAAAATGTAACATTTGAAACTGCAATTTCGGAGCTTGAAAAGATTGTAGAAGAAATGGAAAAGGGAAATCTTCCGCTGGAACGCGCATTACAACTCTATGAACAGGGCGTAAAATATACTGCTTTTTGCAAAAAAGAACTGTCAAAAGCACAATTGAAGCTGGAAGAATTGACAGCACCCAAAAAAGAGGAAACAACCGAAGCATAGCTGTTTGGTATTTTATAGAAAGGATGTTTTCCCCTCTCGGATGAGCGGGAAAAACGAATCGTATCGTGGATTTTGAAACCAGATTGCAAAAATATATTTCAATGATAGATGAGTATTTAAATATTTGCCTGTCGGTTCCTGCCGGCAAACAGCAGGTGGTTGCCGATGCCATGGCTTACAGCGTAGATGCCGGAGGTAAACGAATCCGTCCGGTGCTTACTTTGGAATTTTGCCGGATCAGCGGGGGACAACCGGAAACTGCGTTGCCTTTTGCCGCCGCCGTGGAAATGATTCACAGCTATTCATTGATTCATGATGATCTGCCTTGTATGGATAACGATGATTTCAGAAGGGGAAAGCCTTCTTGTCATAAGGCATATGGCGAAGCAAATGCACTGCTTGCCGGTGACGGATTGCTGACGATGGCATTTTATACGCTGACACAAGCAAAATTACCGCCGGAGCAAATTGTGCAGGCAACAGAGGTATTGTCAAATTATGCCGGAGTCATGGGGATGATCGGCGGTCAGGTGATAGATTTGCAGAGTGAGGGACAAACTATTGATGAGGACACACTCAATGATACCTATGATTTGAAAACAGCTGCTTTGCTGAAAGCTGCCTGCGAATTGGGATGTATTGCTGCATCTGCCGAAATGCAAAAGCGGCAGATAGCACGAGAATATGCGAAAAATCTTGGTTTTGCTTTTCAAATCGTAGACGATATTTTGGATGTCGAGGGAGATGCTCAAAGGCTCGGAAAGCCGACAGGAAGCGATGCTGATAATGACAAAAGAACTTATATTGCTTTGTTCGGTATGGAGCAGGCAAAAAAGCGTGCCAAAGAATACAGCGAGGCGGCACTAACCTGCCTGCATGATTTTGATGATTGTGATTTTTTGAATGAACTTACCCATCGGCTGGCAGTTCGCAATCATTGATCGGTACAGAGAAACAAAGTGATGCTATAAGTGTTAAGACAAGATAGAAAGGCTTTTATCGGAGGACGGTATGGGAAAAATTATGGAATTGCTGCATAATTATGTATTAAACGTTGCAATTGTTTCATGGGTTTCAGCTCAGATCTTAAAAACACTGTTGTATTTGATGATCAGGAAAAAGTTTGAACCGGAACGTTTGGTCGGTGCCGGCGGAATGCCGAGTGCGCATTCGGCAACAGTTTGCGGTCTGATGATAGCAATTTCACGTCAAAGTGGGTTCGCATCACCTGAATTTGCGATTGCATTTGTGCTTGCTGCTGTGGTGATGTATGATGCGATGGGTGTTCGCAGAGCTGCTGGTGAACAGGCAAAGGTACTTAATAAAATGATAGAGAAGCATTCTGAAAATGAGAATAACGACTTTGATCGGCAGGCTGAGCTGAAAGAATATCTGGGACATACACCGCTGCAAGTATTGGCAGGAGGCTTGCTGGGCATTCTGGTTGCAATGATTTTGCCGATGTAGTTTACTGGGACAGAAGAGTTCAGAAAAGGAGATATGCAGACGCAATATCGTTTGCCTGTTCGGTTTATCAAGCAAAGGATATGTTATGCTGCGAAATCATGGATACGATTTTAGAAAATATCAATGGTCCTGAGGACGTTAAAAAACTGACAATAGAACAGTTGGAGCAATTGTGTGAAGAAGTACGTGCTTTTTTAATTAAATCTGTTTCGGTGACCGGTGGGCATTTAGCGTCTAATCTGGGAACCGTCGAGCTGACGGTCGCGCTTCACAAAATATTTGATTTGCCCAATGATAAAATCATCTGGGATGTCGGTCATCAAAGTTATACGCACAAACTTTTGACAGGACGCCGGGAACAGTTTCACACCTTGCGAAAGAAAAACGGAATATCAGGTTTTCCAAGACCGAAAGAGAGCGTTTATGACACTTTTATTGCCGGACATAGCAGCACTTCTATTTCGGCCGCTATCGGTATTTGCGCTGCCAATCGCTTGGAGCATAAAAACGATCACGTGATTGCCGTAATTGGAGACGGCGCGTTTACCGGCGGAATGGCGTATGAGGCGCTGAATAACGCCGGGAAGAATATTGATAATTTAATCGTGATATTAAATCACAATGAAATGTCTATTTCTAAAAACGTAGGCGGGTTTGCACGATATCTGGCTTCCATTCGCTCCAGACCCCGTTATTTTAAGATGAAAAAGCGGGTAGAAAAGGTTCTTGATCATATCCCGATTGTAGGAAAAAGACTAAAAATGACCATGCAGTCCTCAAAATCATTGTTAAAGAATATGCTTTATCATAGTACTTTTTTTGAGGATTTCGGCTTTGTTTATCTCGGTCCGGTCGACGGACATGACTTGCCGAATCTGTTAAATACGTTGGAGGGTGCAAAAAGTTATCATAAGCCGGTCATTATTCATTTGTATACCGTAAAGGGAAAAGGATATTCTTTTGCAGAGCATAATCCGGGAGCTTTTCATGGAATTTCTAAGTTTGATGTGGATACAGGTTTGCCGTGCAGTATTCAGGAAACTTGTTACTCGCAGGTCGCTGGTAACGTGTTAAACGAACTTGCTGAAATCAATGAAAAGCTTTGTGCGGTGACTGCGGCTATGAAATACGGAACCGGACTACAGGATTTTGCGCACGCACATCGGGAACGTTTTTATGATGTTGGAATTGCTGAGCAGCACGCGGTTACTTTTTGTGCCGGGCTTGCCAGCAGAGGATTTGTTCCGGTTTTTGCAGTTTATTCTTCTTTTTTGCAAAGAGCCTATGATCAGGTGATTCATGATGCTGCAATCGAGAAACAACATATTGTTTTAGCGGTAGATCGTGCCGGCATTGTCGGAGAGGACGGCGAAACGCATCAGGGAATTTTTGATGTATCCTTTTTGACTTCTATTCCGGGGGTAGCCGTGTATTCACCTTGTGGATTTGAGGAACTGGAATGTTGTTTAAGACGTGCGGTGAATCAAGATACCGGTGTTGTTGCGGTGCGATATCCGCGCGGTACGCAAAATAAAGAGATAAATTGGCCAACGGGTTATCGGGATTATCTGCGGTTGGGTTCGGAAAGCAATATTTTGCTTATCAGCTACGGACGTCTTTCAGAACAGGTTTATATTGCAAGAGAAACCTTGCGTTCCGAACAAATTAACGTAGATATGCTAAAACTGACTCGTTTGTCCCCGTTGCCGGCAGATGTGCCGGAAATTTGCAGACAATATTCCATGGTGTTTTTCTATGAAGAAGGAATTAAAAACGGCGGCATCGGGCAGCAACTGCTCTTGTTGCTTCATGAGCAGGGATTTCGCGGCGCATTTCATCTTTGTGCGATCGAGGACTTTGTGCCGCAGGCGACAGTAGGTGAATCACTGGCGGATTTGAAATTGGATGCCGCATCAATGGTATCGGATGTAAAGGTACTATTATCCAATGAAAATGATAAGAAATGATGTGAAGAGATTGGCGGAAAAAATGCGGCTGGATGCCGCGGTGGTGGAAAAAGGAATGGCGGAGAGCCGTGAAAAGGCAAAAGCACTGATTATGGCAGGCAGTGTGTTGGTGGACGGAGAAAAGTGTGACAAGGCGGGCACCTTCATTAAGTCGGACAGTGTGATCGAAATAAAAGGAAACACCTTGAAATATGTCAGCCGCGGTGGTTTAAAGCTGGAAAAAGCAATCCAAAAGCATCATTTTGATTTGACCGGCAAAATCTGTATTGATATTGGCGCGTCAAGCGGCGGATTTACTGATTGTATGCTGCAAAACGGAGCCAGTAAGGTGTATGCGGTCGATGTCGGATATGGGCAATTGGCATGGAGCCTACGTACTGATCCGCGCGTGGTGAATATGGAGCGGACCAATATTCGCTATGTTACCCAAGAGCAGATTCCGCAACCCCTTGATTTTGGTTCGATCGACGTGTCTTTTATCTCCTTAACATTGGTTTTGCCGGTTTTGCATCGGCTGTTAAAGGAGAATGGAGAGGCTCTTTGTCTGGTAAAGCCCCAGTTTGAAGCCGGAAAAGGAAAAGTCGGAAAAAAAGGGGTGGTCCGAGAGCCAGAGATACATTGTGAGGTTTTGGAAAAAATATTACATTTTTGCAATCAAAACGGATTTTTGGTTTTGGATATGGATTATTCTCCGATTAAAGGTCCGGAAGGAAATATAGAGTATTTGTTTTACCTGAAAAAAAGCGATCAGATTTCTTCATTCAACGAGCAGGATATTCAAAGTTTGGTCGCTGAATCTCATCAATGCTTAGACAGCAAGTGATAAACTGTTTTACAAAAGGAATGATTGAACGAATGAAAGTTTTTATTATGCCGAATCTCAGTCGTAAAACGGCTTATCCCTGCACAGTAGATACGATTCATCGCTTACAGGGGCTGAAAATCGAAGTCTTGCTTGACTGGAAGCATCGTTCTTCTTTTGCAGAGTTTAAGAATATTAACTATCGGGACGGCGATGAAGCACTGGAAGAATGTGATTTTGTCATAGCAATCGGCGGAGACGGAACCATCATGCACAGTGCGAAACATGCCATGCAGAAAAATAAGCCTGTTTTCGGTATTAATGCAGGTCGGTTAGGCTTTTTGGCAAGTCTGGAAACGGATGAATTGGATCATCTGGAGGATTTGATTACCGGCAATTATTCGATTGACCGCCGTATGATGCTGAAAGTAACACATCATACCAAAAAGGGAGCGGACACTTTTTTTGCACTCAACGATGCGGTAATCTCAAAGGGAGCACTTGCTAAAATTGTTGACCTGGAAGTTTACTGCGACGGTCAGAAGATGATTTCTCATCGGGCGGACGGTATTATTTTTTCAACACCTACCGGCTCTACTGCCTATTCCTTGGCTGCCGGGGGACCTGTGATTGATCCGAAAATCGATTGTATTTCCATGACGCCGATTTGCTCTCATTCTTTGATGGGACGCTCGATCATTTTTTCGGATGACAAAGTGCTTAGAGCGTCTGCAAATATTGACGATGAACACGAAGCGTACCTTAGTGTCGACGGAGAAAGCGACGTTAAATTGGCAAAGGGAGATACGGTCACGATCGAAAAAAGCGATATTTTCATCCGCTTTGTGCAATTGACCGATAAGCCATTCTACGAAATTTTAAATGAAAAAATATTGGAGAAAATGTGTGATTAAGCGACTGTTTTGTCTGCTTTAGAGAAGGAGATTTTTTAATGAAAAGCAAACGTCATCAAAAAATTATCGAATTAATCACAGCCGAGGATATCAATACGCAGGAAGGAATCCTAAAGGGGCTGCGGGAAAACGGATTTGATGTGACACAGGCGACAGTATCGCGTGATATCAAAGAGTTGCAGTTGATCAAAACGCTTTCCACTGACGGAAAATATAAATATACCATGTCCCAAAAAAGTGGATTACATGACTTCTCCGATAAATATTTTTCTATTTTATCCGAAGCGGTAATCAGCATGGAAGCGGCAGGCAATATGGTGGTTATTAAATGTCATGTAGGTATGGCGCAGGCAGCATGTGCCTGTTTGGATAAAACCGATTGGAGTGGGGTAGTCGGCACGTTGGCGGGAGACGATACCATTTTCGCAGTGATTAAGACCGAAAAGGATGCAAAGAATTTTGTAAAGGATTTAAGCAAGTATATCCAAATTGGTTAAAGATTGTCTGATGCGTTTATTTCGTTGTATTTGCGGTTTTATTATCCGATAGAGTGTGGTGAACAGAGTGCTGTCAGAATTATATATCAAAAATTTAGCGGTTATTGAAAAAACCAATATTTACTTTGAACCGGGTTTGAATGTATTTACGGGAGAAACCGGTGCCGGAAAATCTATTGTGATAGATGCGATTAATGCGATATTGGGACAGCGTACTTCCAAGGATATCGTCCGTACCGGAGAGGATAAGGCGGTTATCAATGCGGTTTTTACCGAATTGGGAGCAGATGTATTAAAAACGCTGGACGATTACGGTTATGAAGCAGAAGACGGTACGCTGATGATTCAGCGTGAAATTTCTGCTGACGGAAAAAGCAGTGCCCGTATCTGCGGCAGCCCGGTTACGGCTTCGGTATTAAGAGAAATCGGCAGTCATTTGATCAATATTCACGGACAGCACGATAATCAGGTGCTGCTGCAACCCGAAAAGCATTTGGATATTTTGGATGCTTTTGGTTCAGTGGAGGCAGAAAAGGAAGCCTACTATGCGAGTTATCGCAAGTTGGTGCAGCTGAAGAAAGAAATTTCTCAGATCGATACCGATGAAAGCGAAAAGGAACGAAAAGCAGATTTACTGCGATATCAGATTCAGGAGATTCAGAGCGCGGCGTTGCAGCCCGGTGAAGAAGAAACACTGGAAAATGATAAAAAGGCACTTTTGAATTATTCCAATATATTAGAAAACCTTCAGAATGCATATGCTGTTTTATTTGGAAATGATGACATGATTGGCGCAGCAGACGGCGTGTCCGAAGCGTCTGACGCCTTGTCCGAAGCGGCGGAATATGACGATAATATCGGTGAATTGAGTGAAAAACTGACCGATTTATCTTATCAGCTGAGCGATGTTGCACAGGAGGTAAGCAGTCTTTTACAGAATATGGAATATGATCCCCGTCAGTTGGACGAGATTGAAGAACGGCTTGACTTGTTGTTTAAGTTAAAGCGGAAATACGGAGACAGCGTTGAAAAAATACAGGCATATCTGGCAACCGCACAGGAGGAGCTTGAAGGCATTGAACTGTCGGACGAACGGTTGACCGAACTGAAAGCGCAGGAGCAGCAGGAATTAATGCTGGCACGTGAATTGGCGGAACAATTAAGCGTCCGGCGCAGAGAAGCGGCGGAGCGTTTGGTGACGCAGATTACTTCCGAACTTCAATTTCTGGACATGCCCAATGTTAAGCTGACGGTTGATTTTAAGAAAACTCCGTTGAGAGCCAATGGAAAAGATGAGGTGGAATTTTTTATTTCCACCAATCCGGGCGAACCTCCGAAACCGATTTCCAAGATTGCATCTGGCGGTGAATTGTCGCGTATTATGTTGGCGATTAAAAACGCTTTGGCAGATAAGGATAATGTGCCTACTTTGATCTTTGATGAAGTTGACACCGGAATCAGCGGCAGAGCGGCACAAAAGGTGGGTTTGAAACTAAAAAGCGTTGCGAAGAATCGTCAGGTAGTTTGTGTGACTCATTTGGCTCAGATCGCTGCTTTAGGAGATAATCATTTTCTAATTCGGAAAGATTTTACCAAAGATAAAACTTATACAAATGTGCATAAGTTGGATTTTGAAGGACGAAAACAGGAAATCGCACGTATTATCGGTACCGATCAGATTACAGACCTGACTTTAAAAAATGCTGAAGAAATGCTTCTGCAAGGGAATCATTGATTTTACGGTGTTTTCATCACACAATGTTCACATTAAAATGATATCATAAAAATATTATTGATTTCAAATAAGCTTAACGAAGATATATAGTAGAGATACTGTTTTATTTTGCTTTGGAGTGTTGCAAAAATATTCTGTTTTGAAAAAGGAACAGGTGAAGTGCAGAGTATTGTACAGAGAAGCACTTAGAATAAAAAAAGTGAGTTTCAAAGATAGTGTCTGCATGAGTTAAATAGGTTAGATTTTGAGTGAATTTTCACGAGGAGATAACTTTTGAATACTCATGCGGACACTATCTAAGTTCTGTTTGATTTTTTAATGAAACAGAATAGTCAATCAGAGTTAAATTCACAAGGGAGAGTATTGGAATGGATCGACTGAGAGAATATCAATTGCGTTTGCTGTCGATGTTAAAGCAATTTGATTCTTTTGCAAAGAAAAATGAAATACCTTATTTCCTTTTGGGTGGAAATGTGCTCGGCGCAGTGCGGCATAAGGGATTCATTCCGTGGGACGACGATGTGGATATCGGCTTGTATCAAGATGACTATGAGAAGATGACAAAGCTCATCAATGAACAAATGGATTCGTCTTTTGTTTTTTATAACGAGGGCGAAAATCCGTTTCCCAATGCGCCGATCGGAAAGTTATATGATATTTCGAATCCGGAGGAGGATCTGCGGCAAGTGCCTTCGTTTGATGTCTTTTTGCTGCAAAATATTCCGGACGGCAGATGGGCGAGAAAATTGTATCAAATTCAGGCGACTGTATATCATCTGCTCGTTTTAGACCGACCTGCGGAAAATCGGGGAAAGGCGGCATATTTGCTGTCAAAAGCCATACTGACTGTTCTGCCGAAAAAAACAAAAAAGTGGCTGAAACAGAAAATGGGCGCAGCGGTGCGTAAGAAACGGGATACCGGAGAAATTACAACCGTATACGGCGCACATGGGTTTGACCGCGAAACGATGCCGAAAGAATATTTCGGCGAACCGTTGATGATGGAATTTGAAGGACAGCTCTTTCCGATTCCGCAGCAATATGATCGGTATTTGACTAAGATGTATGGTGACTATATGAAGTTGCCGCCCGAAAAGGATCGTAAACCCGCCCATAAAGAATTGTAAGAATGGACAGGGCAAATATTATATAAACATAAGTTGGGAAGCTGAGTATGAATAAAGCCAAAAAATTGATATCTATCCTATTAAGTCTTGATTTGTTACAGTATGCCTTCTTTTTTGTTGTTACTGCTCGTTTATTTATGTCGTTGCAGCCTACCAGCACTAATGTGGTGTACTGTTTCAGTGTATATGCTTTTATTGTGCTGATTTATCAGTTTTGGAGAAATCCGACTCGATTAAAAGGAAATAAAAATCTGTTGCTGATACTGTTTATGTTCTGTTATGCAGTGACTATTTTATTAAACGCAAAATATCACTTTACATCTAACATGTTTTTATGGCTTTTTGCTTTTGCGTCTGCCTTTTTGTATTTCCCGATCGATCGAACTACTGCGCCGGAAAAGGTTAAGAAAAAGCTGCTGGGTTATTCGGTGATATATACCGGTATTATTTTCATTTATAATTTGATTTCAATCGGTATGTTGCTTTGTTCCTATGGTGTCAACTATTACTTATATAATTATCAGGGCGTGCGGATGCGGTATCGTATCGGTTTTATCAATAAACGTTTGTGGGGCGTCTATACCAGCCCAAATGTCGGGGCTATGGCTTGTTGGATATCAATTGTTTTCAGCATATTGATTTTGTATTTTGCTTTTAAACATACATATAAACGGCGCAAACTAATCGCTGTGTTTTGTGGTTTGAGTATTGCAGCGGCAATGATCTATATCAGTTTTTCGGATTCACGCGGTCAGATGCTAAATGCAAAATTGTTGCTGTTTGTTTTGCCGATTATCTTTTTTCGCAATATACAGTCTTTTTTCCAAAAAAGATTTCGCCATTATCGGATGGGGGTACATATTGCAGTTTGCGCACTTTTGTCAGTAGCAATGATGAATGTGTTTACACCTGTAATATATGGAATCAGATCGGCGGTTGCCCCTGCTGTTTATTATTTGAATTTGGATCAGTATGGACAGGAAGCAGGCAGCGGCAAATCGTTCGTCGAAATTATCGGCATCGGACGCGGCGTGGATGAGGAGTTGGGCGGCGATAATACAAACGGACGGATAACCATCTGGATTGATGCACTGAAAGCATGGAGCCGGAAACCGATATTCGGACTGTCTAAAGAGAATGTATATCGTGAGGTTGTTCAATTCAATCCGAATGCGCATACCGGTTTGGTATCCCATTGCCATAATGCTTATATTGACGTGCTGGTTGATACAGGATTAGTCGGATTTATCCTTTTTGCAGCTTTTGTTTTGCTGTGCGGCTTACCGATGCTCAAATATATTTTCGCCAAAAAGAGAGGACCGGATGATATCATCATCAAGCTGTTGATTACTATATTTGCCATGCTGCTGATTTCCGGTTTTTATGAAACTTTTATCCTATTTAATTTGCAGGTATTTACATTAGTATTGTTCTCAGTATTAGGATTTTTAAATTATCTGCTGTTTCAATATCAACGTCCGCAGCATCAGGACAGAGTATTGATCTTTTTGATGGGAAGCTACAAGCTGATGACAGCTTTAACAGTCAAAAAGCAATTTTATGCTGATCGTCCAGTGGATTTGGTATTGACCTCGGAATGTCATACCGATGAGCAGGAATTAGTACGTATGAAAAATTGCGGTGCATTTGACGAAATCATTGTGATACCGTCATATCCCCGTCCGAATC